>CAZHSA010000034.1:0-19700 GCA_964535135.1 uncultured Kordia sp. | reverse complement strand
TAAACCGTATTTGGCTTCTCCGGCAATACGTGGAAAATGTTGTACAGGAATTTGTTTAATTTTTCCTTCTTGTAGCAGAATCATGGCTGGTAAAAAGCGATGCAATCCTTTAAACATAGGAATGCGTTTCGCATAGTCCGTTTGAATGATTTTCAGCGGACAACCCGTATCGTCCATGCCATCTTTGGTAAATGCTCTACGAATACCATTGGCAATTTTGGATGACATATTTTTAACGAATGAATCTTTTCGGTTGGCACGAACGCCTGTAACCAAGGCAAATTCATCAATGTGTTCTAAAAGTAAATCAAAATCAGCAGGAGCCGTTTGTAAATCGGAATCAATATAACCTACTAAGCTTGTTTCTGTATTGTCAAATCCAGCTTTTATAGCAGCGCTTAATCCGCGATTTTCTGTAAAACAGATAAAGTTGAAAACATCGCTATTGGCGCAAATCTTTTCAATCATTTCCTGACTTTTATCTTTGGAGCCATCATTTACAAACAAAATTTTGACAGGAATTTTTGCAGAAGCAGCATACGCACCGAGTTCTTTTTCAACTCTTTCTAAGTTATCTTCTTCATTATAAACAGGAACGACAATTGTAAGTTCTTTATCCATTACTAAGAGGTTGTTTGTATAAATAGCCTAAAAAATTTGCGCCAAAGTTATCGTTTTTTTACAATATTGACTGTAAGAATGTAATTTATTCCCAATTTCTTAGCAACAACCTGAATTTGGATCGCAACCGCCATTCATTTGTGCCTGTAATTCTGATAACTTCATCTTAGGTTTTTGCGCTGGAATTCCACAATTATCTTTCGCTAAACAATCGGTTTGCTTCGTAGTTAATACGAAGTGATTGTTGTCAAAATCCAATCCATATTTTCCAATGGTTTCTGCTTGATATTCCACTTCCACTTCCAAATCTTCAATGCCTAAGACTTTTTCAGAAAGTTCAATGATGTTCATGAGTTTCTTTGGCTCCAAGCGGTGATCTACATCGTTGGCAGACCATAATTGAAAGTTTACAACCTTTTCATGTCTCACTACACCGCCACAATCAATAAAATGTTTGTCAATCATACCAACTTCGGTCACATGAAAATGACTTTCTACTTTTTGTGAATTTGGTAAATAAAAATCGAGTTGTTCTAAAGTTTGTAAATGATTTTTTACTTGTGATAGTTTCATTATTTTATGTTTAATCGTTAGCATTTTTTTGTATTGGATAAGGAAGAAGTAATCATATCTAAATACTGCAACACTTCTTGCCATTTTTGCAAATTGATGCAATAGCATATATGTTTACCTGAAATTTCACCTTGAATCAAGCCTACTTTTTTCAATTCTGACAAATGTCTGGAAATCGTGGGTTGCGCCAAAGGCAACTCTAACACAATATCATTACAAATACAGGACGGACTTTTGGCTAAATAGTGCATGATAGATAAGCGTGCAGGATGTCCCAATGCTTTTAGTATTTCTGCCATTGTGTTGATTTCTTCTGAAAATCCAATTGTTTTAGTTATTCCCATATTGCAATATTAGAATATGTTTTCTGTTTTGGAAAATAATTTTTGTTAAATTTTATATACACTTTACTGTTAGACATGTGGTAATCTGTTTCTGTGAGTAGAAGATAGTTGGTTTGAAATACATTGATTGCTGCCAGTTTTGCTGAAATTTTCGGAAAAGCATTTAAAAAAAGAGTATAAAAAAAGGGAGGCCCTACCATAAACCTCCCCTTAAAAGTTGTATTTACATACAACCTAGTAAAAATTCGGTTACCGAATTTTCATTTGCTGTTATTACATAAATCTTTGTGCTTTTTAGGCTTACTATTTACACAAATGTTTACGATTCGAGTGTTAGACATGTAATTTTAATAGATTGCTTGTCTAATTAGCGAGTAAAGCTATTGAAACTGTTAGACAAAATGTTATAATTTGCTTTTCTTTCTACCAACTCCGTATTTTTTCGACTAATGCGACTAATTGTAGGAAATATCTATAGTAAAAAAATCTTTTTTTGATTTTTGTTTCATAGAAATTGGATTACAATGCCTACTAAAAACAAAAAGTCCGCACCTTATTAGAGATGCGGCTTTAAGTATCGTTATATACTAGTTACCTAAAAGTATGTTCAAATGTATAAGTTTTGTATTTTTTGCTTTTCAGAACGTATTAAAAAAGTAGATGATTCGTTGAAAGGTGTTTTTTCTCGGTAGAATGCTTAGAATGAAAGAAAAATACACAATTTGGTTTTTGATTCAATCAGTTGTCCCTATAAAAGAAGTAAGGGGAACTTTTTTCAAAGTTCCCCAAAGTATAGTGGATTCCCCTAAATCCCTAAAACTGTATTGCATATTCAAATGTAATCAGAAGTCTTAAGTATCAGATAAGGTGTCATGTTATAAAAGCTACGGTAAAACCGTAAAAGCGATTTTTTTAGTCCTTTTTTCTACACTTTTGTACAATGTAGAATCGCTTTGTCTCCTGTAAATAAGGTAGTTGCAAATAAAAAGTCGGTACCACCGTCGGTAAGTGTTAATTTTCTGCGAATTTCTGATACGGAAACTGGAAAATTGCGCGTCGTAATATTTGCTTTGGATAAATGTAGCTCTTTTTTGAATACTTTTTTGTTGAATGGAACTATTTTTTGAATTTCAAAACGCCTTCCTGGAAAGTCAATTAGCTCATTTGCAGTATACAAGTGCGAGTGTGGATGTAATTTTTCTAACGAGAACGAATGCGCAATGCTAGAAAATCCGCCAGCTTTCATAATGGCAGCATTGGGTTCATACAAGTATTTTTTTGGAAGTCCGTACGTGACGTCTATTTGTTTTTCTTCTGAAAGTTGAAAATTGAAAGATATTGTTTCTCCGTGAGTAAGGTTGATCGTTTTGATTGAAACATCTGCGGTGTTAGCGTCAGCATCAATTAACCATAACAATTCTTTGACTTCATTTTGAACAGCTACAATATGAATTTCCTTTACCTGTTGCAACACGCGTAAACCATTGGTAATATCTAACAATGGCGAAGTTTTGATCAATATCTTTTTGGCATGTTTTAAGAGTGTTTCTTGGTGCGAAACGACATCTGGCAAACAATCTTCTAGTAAAAACACTTTTCCTTTTACATCATTTCTTCGAGAAGGATCAACATATATACAATCGTATTGTTCGTTACTTTGCTGCAAATACGCAATTCCGTCTTGTGCCACAGTTTTTATATTGTCTACATTGAGCACTTTGTAATTATGCGTAACAATTTCAGAAAGTTGTGGTGAAATTTCACAGTGTGTCACCTTTCTGAGTTTCTTCGCGAAAGCGTAACAATCCACACCAAATCCGCCCGTAAGATCAATCAACGAGTTTCCTTTTACGATGCTTGCTTTGTAATTTGCGGTTTTCTCTGAAGAAGTTTGTTCAATGTTTAACTTGTTTGGGTAATAAATGTTTTCAGTTGAAAACCAAGTTGGCAATTTTTTTTCGCATCTGGATTTTGCCTGAATTTGCTCCATAATTTCAGCAAAAGGAATGCCTGAAACTTCCTTGTATTTGAACAATAGTTTTGTAGCATCATCTTTTAAATGATCGTTGATAAACTGCTGAATTTCGGATGTAAGTAACGCTACATTCAAGAATTAAATATCTTTTGTGATGGATTGAACAATTTTATTGTCAGACAAAAATTCTTTTAAAATCACCTTCAAAGCTGTATAGGAAGGAACTGCGACAACCATTCCGATGATTCCAAATAATATTCCCCAAATAACAATGACTAAGAAAATTTCTAGCGGATGCGATTTTACAGAGTTTGAAAAGATTAAAGGTTGACTTATAAAGTTGTCTAGCAATTGTCCGACAAGGAAAAAGATCATTACGCCAATCGTATTTGGTAAAATAACTGTGCTAAAGTTGTTGACTATATTTCCGTCAGGATCTGTTTCGATGCCGCTAATAAAACATAATAACATCATGATAATTCCGCCAAATAACGGACCAACGTACGGAATTAAGTTAATCAACGCACACAAAAATGCAATTACGATTGCATTGTCAATTCCGAAAATTAACAAGACGATTGTGTAAAAAACAAATAGAATTAGTATTTGAAATAGCAATCCCACAAAATAACGAGACAACAAATCTTTTATTTTTTCGAATGACTTTTCTAGGCGTTTTTCTTTATTATCTGGGAATAAAACCAAGACACTTTCTTGTAGTAACTGACTGTCTTTCAGTAAAAAGAAAGAGATGAAAAGTACAGACAGTAATCCGATGCTAAATTCGCCCAATCCGCCAATGAGCGAGTTGAAAAAACTAGGAATAACCGAATAATCAATTTTTGAAAAGATTTTAGATTTGTCCATGGATTTCTCCATTTTAAAGCCTCTTCCCGTAAAGTATTCTTGTATTTGCGCATACATACTTTCCATTTTTGCCTGCAATTCTCCAATATCAAACAACGATAGTTTTGTTCCTTGATCTTCAATGAGTGGGATAAATAAAGAAATCAATCCAATAAATAAAGAAATCAGAAGAAACATCGTAAAAATGACGGCAACTGTATTGTTAAATTTTAAACGTTGTTTTAAAAATCGAACAGCTGGACGTCCAATCAAGCTTAATACAGCTGCAACGGCAATATATACGATAACCATCTGAATTTTATACAGGAAATACAACAGCAAAAACACGCCTAAAATAATGGCAAGTGCTTTTAAAATTCCGTTGGCAATGGTGTTAGATGTCATCTTCATTCGTTTGACCTTAAAATTAATACAATAAAATTACTTTGCAACTGCCTGCTGTTTTGTGATTTCATACAATACAATATTGGTTGCTTGCACCACATTCATACTGCTGTTTTGTCCAAACATGTCAATATGTACTACCACATCCGATTCGTAGATGGTTTCCGGATTTACGCCAAAGTTTTCGTCGCCAATCACTAACGCAATCTTTTCAAATGTAGAGAAATCAAGCGTATGAATAGCTTGACTATTTTCAGTAATTTCTAATGAAATAATGGTGTAACCGTCTTTTTGCAATTGTGTAATTACAGGATGAATATCTTCTTTGATTTCAAACGGCACAACTTTTTCCGTGGCGCGGGAAGTTTTCGTCATTTTTCTCCCAAATACGGGAATATTTTCACCACAAAATACTATTTTTTCTATGCCAAACGCATCAGAAATACGAAACAACGAACCAATATTGGGCGCATTCGATACTTGATCGGACACTAAAACGATGGGAAATCTTCGTTTTTCAAAGTTGGTGTTGTAATGTGTGAGTTGCTGCATACTTTATTACGAATTCGATTGTAAATGATTGATGTAGTTTGTCAACAAACCTTCAATCTGTTTTGCCGCCACTGGATTTGCCGAATGTACATAAAACTCAAGTTCTTTGATATCTAAACCAGAAGTGTACACCAACCATTTTGCGGCTGCATAGCCATCTTCTGCAACTTCTCCATCGGAATTTAATCCTAAATCATTATCAAAACTAATATATTTTGGAAGTCCGTTAGCTTCAATATGGGCTACAAACTTTTCAAACGTACGTACAATCACAAAATCATAGTCAGAAGGATTGCGATATACCATTTCTGGCACGCGGATATCATCTAAAAAAAGGTTGTAACTCATCTTAATTCTTAAAAGCGTAATTCACAATATTTGCGCCCATTTGCAAGGCTTTCAAGCGAATTTCATCGGAATCGTTGTGAATTTCTTTGTTTTCCCAACCATCACCTAAATCGCTTTCAAATGTAAACAACAATACCAATCTGTTTTCATAAAAAAGTCCTAATGCCTGCGGACGCAATCCGTCATGTTCATGAATTTTAGGCAATCCTTTCGGGAAGGAATACGGTTGTTGAAAAATTGGATGTGTGGCAGGAATTTCACGCAATTCTTGATTCGGAAATACTTTTTTCAACTCTTTTCGTATGTACTGATTCATTCCGTAATTATCATCAATATGCACAAATCCGCCAGAAGTTAAATAATTACGCAGATTTTCAGCATCATCTTCCGAAAAAAACACATTTCCGTGTCCCGTCATGTGTACAAACGGAAACTGAAACAAATCGGTACTGCCAACTTCCACGGTTTGTGGTTTGGCTTTAATCGCAGTATTGATATTCTGATTGCAGAATTTGATCAAATTGGGCAATGCCGTCGGATTTGAATACCAATCGCCGCCACCGCCGTATTTTAAAATAGCGACTTCTTGCGCTTGCACGAGCGAAAAACTCAATAAAAATAAAAGTACCGTAAGCTTTTTCATGTAAAATCGTCTTATATATTGCAAGGTAAACTATAAGATTATGAAACGAAAATATTTAATAACACTTTCACTTTTTACATTTCTATTTTTAGCTTCTTTTACAAGTTTAATAGATAAAAAACGGTCATCGACGGTAGTTTTAGAACTATTTACTTCTCAAGGATGTTCTAGCTGTCCTAGTGCGGATGCATTGCTTGAAAAAGTAAGCAGAGAGTTTGTAAACGATCGTGTGTATACCTTATCCTATCATGTGGATTACTGGAATTATATTGGTTGGACAGATCCATTTAGCAAAAAAGAATATACAGAAAAGCAGCGAGCGTATGCACAAAAATTTAGAGACAATCAAATTTATACGCCTGCGGTTGTAATTAATGGAAAAGAGCATTTTGTAGGTTCCAATCGTGAAAAAATGTATGCGAAAATAAAAGAATATAAAAAGGGATCTTCTAATCATATTATTTTGCTTAGCGCGAGAGAAAAGACTGCAAACCAACTGACATTCAACTATTCGTTCACCGGAAATGCTAGCAACATCAATGCACGCGTCGTCTTGGCAATCAAAGAACGTAGGACTCCTGTAAAACGTGGAGAAAACGCCAGAAGAGTCTTAAAAAATCACAATATAGTGGTTAATGAGAGCTATCTAACGCAAGTTAACAAACACGGATATTACAGCATTGATATTCCCAAAATCGTCATTGAAAATGATGAATTAAGCGTGTTTTTTATCTTAGAAAATGAAGAGAAAGATATTTTGAGTGCGGCTCGGTTAGATTTTTAGATTCGCTTTGTTTTTAGTAGGTGGGTTTTTGATGAATCATTGCCTGTCATTCCGCACTTGTTGCGGAATCCACTGCGAAAACCAAGTATAGATTACTGCCTACGCAGTAATGACAAACAGATCACTTTTGGTTCAAAAACGCCACGGAATGACATGCGACAATGGCAGCAGTTTCCGTGCGTAATCGTGTGTCGCCTAAAGTAACAGGAACGTAATTGTGAGCAAGTGCAAGCGCGATTTCTTTGGCAGAAAAATCACCTTCAGGACCAATTAAAATCGTCACATCTTTTTGAATTTCTAGTACTTCTTTTAATGATTGTTTTTTTTCTTCTTCGCAATGTGCAATAAACAATTGTTCATTTTGGTGCGTACTAATGAAGTTTGAAAAGGAAATGGCAGGATTCAGCTTTGGAAAATACGCACTCAACGATTGTTTGGTAGCCGATTGAATAATTTTTTCAAAACGTTCAGCTTTGATCACTTTTCGTTCCGAGCGATCGCAAATAATAGGTGTAATCGTATCAATTCCGATTTCAGTAGCTTTCTCTAAAAACCATTCATACCTGTCGTTCATTTTAGTTGGAGCAACGGCCAAATGTAATTTGTAATTTTTAGCTTTTTGAAATTCATGCGAAATTATTTCAACCATACAATTCTTCTGATCTGCCAACGTGATTTTTGCAGAAAAAATATAGCCTTTCCCGTTTGTAATCTGCAATACATCATCTTCACGTTTGCGCAGCACACGCACAATATGCTTGCTTTCTTCTTTAGAAAACGTATAGTGTTTTGTGTCTGGTGTTAATTCTGGTGTGTAAAACAGTTGCATTTTCAAATTATGAATTATGAATTATAAATTTTAAATTAAAAATAATACTGTACTTCCCAATACCTAAAACTTAAATCTCGAATTCGCCGTCACCGCTTCATCGGTAAAATCTTCGTTCAAATATTTCAAATACCCAACAATTCCGATCATCGCGGCATTATCGGTGGTGTAGGCAAACTTTGGTATGTGTGCGGTCCAACCGTATTTTTGTTCGCCATCTTTTAGGGCTTTTCGTATCGCTGAATTTGCGGAAACTCCGCCGCCAATGGCAATAGTTTTGATGCCAGTTTGCTTGGACGCTTTTTTCAATTTATCTAAAATAATATTTACAATCGTATATTGAATGGACGCGCAAATATCTTTCAGATTCTCTTCCACAAAAGTTGGATTCGCTTTGGTTTGCTTCTGCACAAAATATAAAATAGAAGTTTTCAATCCTGAAAAACTAAAATTCAATCCTTCTACTTTGGGTTTTGGAAACGGAAATGCCTTCGGATTTCCCTGATTCGCCAATGTATCAATAATTGGTCCTGCAGGATAGGTGAGTCCTAAAATTTTTCCACTTTTATCATATGCTTCGCCAACAGCATCATCAATAGTTTCACCGATGACTTCCATGTCAAAATGATCTTTGACAACCACAATTTGCGTATGTCCACCCGAAATCGTCATTGCCAAAAATGGAAACTTCGGAATAGTTTGCGCTTCGTCTTCAATAAAATGTGCCAAAATATGGGCTTGCATGTGATTCACCTCAATCAGTGGAATATTCAAACCAAGCGACAACGATTTTGCAAATGAAGTTCCTACGAGCAATGATCCCATCAATCCTGGACCACGTGTAAAAGCTATGGCATTTAACTGTTTTTTGTCGATATTTGCATTAGCAAGCGCTTGATGTACTACAGGAACAATATTTTGCTGATGCGCTCTTGACGCCAATTCAGGAACAACGCCGCCATAGGCTTCGTGTATTTTTTGATTGGCAATAACATTTGACAATACTTTTCCGTTTTGTAAAACAGCGGCAGAAGTATCATCACAAGAGGATTCAATCGCTAAAATATATATATCTTTTGTGCTCATAAGTTGTGAAAAGGCATAAAAATTGATATAAAGTCACAAAGATATGCTAAACATCGTGTTTTGTAATAATTTTTTTGTGAATTTGCAATGTTAAAATCACCAACAATCTTAAATAAAAAATAGCATCAAAAGAGTCTGGAAAATAATCAAACGAATACTAGCAGTCATTGTATTGCTGTTTTTGTTATTGCTGATTATTTTTTCGATTCCTGCCGTACAAACTGCCGTTGGAAAAAAGGCGACCAATTGGTTGAATGAAAAGTATGATACGGATATTAATATTGATCGTATTGGACTAAAGTGGAATGGTGATATTTCGCTGAAAAATATTTACATTAAAGATTACCTAAAAGATACGTTGATTCATATCAATGCACTGGAAACTTCAGTATTGAGCTTTAACAACGCTATCAATAATAAACTGGAATTTGGCACGGTTACAATTGACGGTTTAACGTTGAACATCAACACAGAAAAAGATTCTACGGATACCACGTTAGATGTTTTTATTGCAAAACTCGATTCAGAACCATCAGACGGAACACCTTCAAATTTTCTTTTAACTAGTTCCAAGATAAAACTAAGAAGTAGCAAATTTCGATACAAAGATCAAAATAATAAAACGCCTGATATGCTCGATTTTAAAGAGCTTTCAGGGAATGTATATGACTTTGAAGTCCGAGGTCCCAATGTGTCGGGAGATGTAGACGGTTTAACCTTTTTAGACACACACGGATTGCGCGTAAACGAAATGAATACCGTATTTCACTATTCTTTGACGCAAATGCGCTTTGACGAACTGGAAATCAAAACAGACAATTCACATCTCAACGGTGTCGTTGTATTTGATTACGATCGTAAAGACTTTGCGCAATTTTTAGACAAAGTACAACTCACCGCAAGTTTTAAAGATTCTGAGATAGACTTTACCGAACTCAATTATTTTTATGATGAATTCGGAAATAAAAAAGGGAAATTCAGCACAGAAATTACAGGTGTTTTGAATGATTTCACCACCACTAATTTTGACTTTACTTCGCCAGGAACGATCATCAAAGGAATGGTACAATACAAAAATCTTTTCAATTCGAGTCGTGAGTTTTACATGAAAGGTGATTTCAATCGTTTCTCATCCAATAGATATCAATTAAGTACCATGCTCCCAAAAATAATGGGAGAAAATTTACCTTCTTCTTTAAGCCGTTTGGGACAATTTAATTTGAACGGATTGGTTGAAATCAAAGAAAATATTATTGATGCGCAGGTTAATATTGCAACCGATATTGGAGATGCAGAGCTGGCTGTCAATCTGACCAATGTAGACGATAACGAAAATGCTTTGTACGTTGGTGATATCAAGTTTATAAACTTTGATGTCGGTTATTATATCGAAGATCCTTTACTGGGGAAAGTGTCGTCCGATTTATTTGTAGATGGAAAAGGATTTACAGAAGAAAGCTTAAATACGGAAGTTGTAGGTGTGGTAACGTCACTAGGCTACAACGATTATGTATACCATAACTTGAATGTTTCTGGTGTTTTGAAAGATCAATTGTTTGATGGAAATTTAGTTTCAAAAGATCCCAATGCAAATTTTGACTTTCAAGGATTGGCAAACTTTGCAGGCGATGTGAATGAGTTTCGATTCAACGCTTCTATCAATATGATAGATTTAAACAAAATCAACTTTGTAAAGCGCGATGAAATATCTGTCCTAAAAGGTGACATGGTATTAGATTTGGTGGGAAATACGATTGATGATATGGAAGGTGATATCTTCTTCAAGAAAATAGCGTATACCAATCAAAATTCAACCTACGCATTTGAAAACTTTAGCGTGCATTCTGAATTTAATAAAGACATTCGCACGCTCACAATAGATTCGCCAGATATTATAAAAGGAACTGTCGTAGGACGTTTTCATTTTGACGAAGTGCTAGATCTTGTGCAAAACTCGGTAGGAAGTATTTATGCAAATTACAGACCTATTGAAGTGCTTCCGAATCAATATTTAACGTTCAACTTTAGAATTTACAACAAAATTGTAGACGTATTTTTACCAGATGTAGAATTGTCTAAAAATACGTGGCTTCGTGGGAGTATTTATGGAGATCAGAATAAATTCAATCTCACCTTTAAAACGCCAAAAATTATTGCGTACGATAGCACAATTGATAATGTAGAATTGACAATTGACAATAAAAACCCAATCTTTAATACGTATATCGAAGTTGCCAATGTAAATACCGAATGGTATGATGCTCAAGAGTTTAGTTTGATAAACAAAACACTAAATGATACGCTATTCTTTAGAACGGAATTTAAAGGCGGAAAAGGCTTTGATGACATTTACAACTTAAGTTTTTATCACACGATTGATAGTCTGAACAAATCGGTGGTGGGACTCAAAAAATCGGATGTTTCCTTTCGTGGGAACAAATGGTTTATCAATGCGCAAAACGATCGTAAAAACAGATTCATTTTCGATAAAAAACTCGATTCTATCTTCATTGAAAAAATTGTGATGAGTCATGAAAATGAAGAAATTGACTTGGAAGGCGAACTTTTAGGCGAAAACAATAAAAACATCAACTTACAGTTTGTCAATGTTGGTTTAGAAAAAATTACACCTTCTATTGATAGTATTCGCTTGGGCGGAAAAGTCAATGGAAAATTGGACATCAAGCAAATTAACGGCGGCTACGTTCCAAAATCAAATCTTGGCATTGCCAATTTGGAAGTCAACGAAAAATTGTTGGGCGATTTAACCATTGATATTACAGGAGATGATCAACTAGAAAAATTTGATGTAGACGCAAGACTGGTCAGTGAAACTATTGAATCATTAACGGCAGTTGGTTCTATAAATGTTGCTAACAATGTCAACACCATTGACGTTGACGCCACCATTGATAAGTTTGACATATCACCTTTTAGTCCGCTTGGAGAAGATGTCATTACGGATATTCGTGGCCTAATTTCTGGAGAAGCCAAAGTCGTCGGAAACCTTAATAATCCAGCATTTAATGGTGAATTAAGCATGCTCGCTGGCGGAATGTACATTCCGTATCTAAACGTCGATTTAGATTTGGCAAACAGTTCTATCATCAAACTCTATGAGCAAACATTTGAGTTTATGGATGTCACCATTTTAGACACACAAGATTACACCAAAGGAAAACTCAACGGAACTATAAAACATACTTCTTTTGACGATTGGCAGTTAGGATTGAAGCTCACAACAGATCGTTTGTTAGTGCTCAACACGGAAGAAGACGAAGATGAAGAAACCTTATATTATGGTACAGGATACATTAGTGGAGAAGCATTCTTAACGGGCCCAACCGATCAATTAACGATCAGAGTGAATGGACGAACCGAAAAAGGAACGTCTTTAAAAATTCCTATTAGTGATGTGGCTTCTGTGGGCGATGCATCTTTTATAAAATTTGTGACGAAAGAAGAATTCTACGATCCAAAAGCACAAGCAGCCAATGCCTTAGATGATATCAGTGGACTGGAATTAGCCTTTGAATTGGATGTAACTCCAGAAGCTGAGGTAGAAATTGTGGTAGACAAAAAAGCGGGAAGTAGCATTAAAGGAAGCGGATTTGGAAGTTTGTTATTAGAAATTAATACGAATGGAAAATTCAACATGTTTGGGGATTTTATTACTGATAAAGGAGAATACAACTTTAAATATGGTGGAATTATCAATAAAAAATTCACCCTAAAACCAGAAGGAACCATTACGTGGGACGGCGATCCATTTAAAGCGCAGTTAAACGTAGAAGCCGTATACAACTTACAAGCCAATCCTGATGTCTTATTAGACACGCCAACCTACAACAAAAAAATTCCGGTAGAAGTTGGCATTCGACTTACAGGAGATTTGATGCAACCAGAACCTATATTCAACATTTCATTCCCAACCACGCAAGGTGTTGCGGAATCAGAACTGACAGAT
This sequence comes from uncultured Kordia sp., assembly GCA_964535135.1. Classification (GTDB taxonomy): domain Bacteria; phylum Bacteroidota; class Bacteroidia; order Flavobacteriales; family Flavobacteriaceae; genus Kordia. The sequence goes on along the minus strand of CAZHSA010000034.1, from coordinate 6,727 downwards.
TTCTTATTAAATGATGATGACAGACGTCGTTTGCAAGCTTTATCTCTATTATCACAAGGACGTTTTGTAAACAGTGTCAACATCAACCAAAATGCGTTGACAGGAAACCTCATCGAAACGGCTTCGGGTATTATAAACGATGCACTTTCTGGAGATGGAGACAACAAATTAAATGTAGGTGTCAACTACAGTCAAGCAGACCGATCGTTGAATTTAGAAACGGCGGATCAATTAGGGTTAACTGTGTCAAGTCAAATCAGTGATAAAATCACCTTCAACGGACAAATTGGTGTTCCTGTTGGTGGTGTTACGCAAACGGCCATTGTGGGTGATGCGGAAATAGAAATCTCTTTAAACGAAGATCGTTCGCTCACGGCAAAAATCTTCAACCGACAAAACCAAATTCAATACGTAGGAGAAATTGAAGGGTTTACGCAAGGTGTCGGATTGTCTTATCAAGTAGATTTTGACACGCTCAAAGAGTTGGTTGATAAAATCTTTAAAGGGAAAAAGAAAATGGCGGAAGAACAGCAAAGGCGACAGCAAGAAGAAGATGCGAAAGCGGGCGATGGTTTGGTTACATTTACTAGTAAAAAAAATCTGAAAGAAGCAACCAAAAAAGAAGCAAAAAAAGAGACTTCAAAAAAAGCAGATGAAAAGGAGAAAAAATCTGAAAAGAAAAAAGACGAATAACTCTAATTTTACTTTTTTGGATTAAAAAATAGTTGTTAAAAACAGCAATTCAAACACTTCAAATTTCTCCAAGTTTCCCCTATAATTCTCATAAAAAAACAAGCAAAATCTCCTCATTTTCAAAGTGTAAAAAGTTGAGAATACTAGAAAAAATGTGGTCTAAAACGTTAAAAATCTGAGAACTTATTAACGAAAACGTTTGAAATTTTAAAACAATGTAAAATTCGTGTGAAGCGTACTTAAAAATTAAAATAAGTTTCCTAGCTTTACTTATTCAAATAAAAAATTGCATGCAACATAACATCAAAAAAATAGGCGTAATGACCTCTGGAGGCGATGCTCCAGGAATGAATGCTGCGATTAGAGCTGTCGCAAGAGCTTGTGCATATTACAACGTAAAATGTGTAGGGTATTACCGAGGTTATCAAGGGATGATTGAAGGTGATAGTGTAGAACTCACGGCACGTAGTGTAAAAAACATTGTCAGCAAAGGAGGAACAATTTTAAAATCGGCGCGTTCTATGGAATTTAAAACCAAAGAAGGACGTAAAAAAGCGTATGATAATTTAGTAGAAGATGGCGTAGAAGCCATGGTGCTTATTGGTGGTGACGGAACGTTTACTGGAGGAATGATCTTTAGTAAAGAATATGACATTCCTGTAATTGGTGTTCCTGGAACGATTGATAATGACATCTACGGAACAAAATTCACTATCGGATATGATACTGCATTAAATACAGTGGTAGAAGCGATTGATAAAATCCGTGATACTGCCAGTTCACACAACCGATTGTTCTTTGTAGAAGTAATGGGACGTGATGCAGGTTTTATTGCTTTAAATGCTGGAGTTGGCGCAGGCGCAGAAGAAATTTTAATTCCTGAAGAAGACTTAGGATTAGATCGTTTGTTAGAATCGCTACAACGCAGTCGCCGCAGTGGAAAATCGTCCAGTATTGTGGTGGTTTCTGAAGGAGACAAAATTGGTAAAAATGTATTTGAATTGGCAGAATATGTTACTGAAAACTTACCAGACTACGAAGCACGTGTATCCGTTTTAGGACACATGCAACGCGGTGGAAAACCAAGTTGTTTTGACAGAGTCTTGGCAAGTAGAATGGGCGTGAAAGCGGTAGAACTTATTTTAGACGGACAAAACAATGTAATGGTTGGTATATCTAACAACAAATTGGCAGTTACCAACATAGAAAAAGCCGTAAAAGGAGAACACAACATAAACAAAGAATTATTAAGAATATCTGATATCTTATCAGTATAAACAAACTAGTAAGTAAAAAGAAGAACAAATGACAAAATTAGGAATAAACGGATTTGGAAGAATCGGAAGAATAGTTTTTAGAGCAACGCTTAAGCGTGATAATGTAGATGTAGTTGCTATCAACGATCTTTTAGATGTAAATCACTTAGCATATTTATTAGAATACGATTCAGTTCACGGAAGATTTGACGGAACGATTGAAGTAAAAGATGGCCATTTAGTAGTTGACGGAAAAACGATTCGTGTAACAGCGGAGAGAGATCCTAAAAACTTAAAGTGGGACGAAGCTGGCGTAGATGTAGTAGCTGAATGTACTGGAATTTTCACAACTTTAGAAACTGCCGATTATCACATTCAAGCTGGTGCTAAAAAAGTAGTGATATCTGCACCTTCTAAAGATGCACCAATGTTTGTAATGGGTGTAAATGATCATGAAGTAAAAGCAAGTGACAATATCGTTTCTAACGCTTCTTGTACCACAAACTGTTTGGCACCTATCGCTAAAGTATTAGATGATAATTTCGGAATTGAAGAAGCGTTAATGACAACTATTCACGCAGCAACTTCAACACAGTATACTGTGGATTCACCATCAAGAAAAAATTACCGTTTAGGACGTTCGGCAATGAACAATATCATTCCAACCTCTACAGGAGCAGCAAAAGCTGTTGGAAAAGTAATTCCTAAACTAAACGGAAAACTAACAGGAATGGCATTCCGTGTACCAACGGTGGACGTATCTGTAGTAGATTTAACGGTAAGACTTCAAAAAGAGACTTCTTACGAAGAAATTAAAAACGTATTCAAGGCAGCATCAGAAGGTGCCATGAAAGGTGTGTTAGGATATACTGACGAAGCTGTAGTTTCACAAGATTTCGTAAGCGATGATCGTACAAGTATCTTTGATGCTGAAGCAGGAATTGAGTTAAGCTCAACATTCTACAAAATCATTTCTTGGTATGACAATGAATTTGGATACTCAAACAAATTAGTAGATTTGGCAGTTCACGTTAATAACTTATAAAAGTATACAACTACATAAGCACAATTGACATTTTTGTACTCAATTGTGCTTATTTTAGTTAGATACTTCCCGTAAAACATTCCTGAAAAATTAGGAATTTATTTTATATTACACCATGATTTTATTAGTAGACAGTGGCTCCACAAAATGCGATTGGATTGCAGTGGACAAAGATGGAAATCAATTGCTAGATAAGCTTCGTACAAAAGGACTTAATCCTGCGATTCTTTCTGAAAAAAAACTAAAAAAGACGATTAAAAAAAGTAATGAACTGATGGCACATCGTCATACAGTAACACATATCTTTTTTTATGGCGCAGGTTGTGGAACAGAAAATCCACGTTTATTATTAAAAGGTGTGTTGGAAGAAATTTTTCCAAATGCTCTAGTTGATGTGAATGAAGATACACTTGCAGCAGTCTACGCTACAGTAAACCATAAAGCAGAAGCGGCTGTGGTTTGCATTCAAGGAACAGGTTCTAACTGTAGTTATTACGATGGTAAAAACTTGCATCAGCGCGTAAACTCGTTAGGATATACGTTGATGGATGATGCGAGTGGAAATTACTACGGAAAACAACTTATTCGCGATTATTATTTCAATAAAATGCCGCATGTGATTCGTGTGCCTTTTGAAGAAAAATACAATCTTGATAGCGATTATATCAAATACAACTTATACAAGCAGCCTAACCCGAATGCATATTTGGCAAGTTTTGCAGAATTCATGTTTTTGCATAAAGATTCAGAATATATTGTGAATTTAATCAAAAGTGGATTTAGAGAATTTGCACAAAACATGATTATGCAATTTGAAGAAGAACTCAAAACAGTTCCTGTGCATTTTGCAGGTTCTATTGCGTTTTTCTCGAAAGATGAAATCAAAGAAGTAGCCGAAGAATTCGGTTTCAAGGTTGGAAACTTCACCAGAAGACCTATAGAAGGTTTGGTAGCATTTCACACTAATGAACTGAAAGAAAGCTAAGCTATAGGTAATTTGTTCTTAGTGTTTTTTATGATAATATAATTTAATCTAAAACCCAACACCTAAAAGCAAAGCGACCTAAAACCTACGAAAACACTCTATTTTCCTGTTCAGAAACTTGAATAAAGGTTGTTCGTTTGGTCAATTCCTTTAAGCGAGAAGCACCAACGTACGTACACGTGCTGCGAATGCCTCCTAAAATATCGTTAACGGTTTCGTCTACATGTCCTTTCAATGGAATTTCAACTGTTTTTCCTTCGGAAGCTCTGTAATCTGCCACGCCGCCTACATATTTTTCCATCGCTGTAGCAGAACTCATTCCGTAAAATTGCTTAAATTTTTGTCCGTCGCGCTCAATCAATTCGCCACCACTTTCGTAATGTCCGGAAAGCATGCCGCCGAGCATGACAAAATCTGCACCAGCGCCAAATGCTTTGGCAATATCGCCTGGCGTTGCACATCCACCATCTGAAATAATATGTCCGCCTAAACCATGTGCTGCATCGGCACATTCAATAATAGCAGAAAGTTGCGGATACCCAACACCTGTTTTTACACGCGTAGTACATACCGAACCTGGACCAATTCCTACTTTGACGATATCTGCGCCCGATAAAATCAATTCTTCTACCATTTCGCCCGTAACGACATTTCCAGCAATAATCACTTTATCAGGAAATTGAGCGCGTGCTTGTTTTACAAAATCTACAAAATGCTGAGAATATCCGTTGGCAACATCAATACAGATAAACTTTAATTGTGGATGAATGGTAAAAATAGCACGTAACTTTTCATTATCTTTTTCGCTAATTCCTGTACTGACGGCAATTTGCGGAATCACCGAATTCGGAACAGTATTGATAAATGTATTCCAGTCTTGAATCGTATAATGTTTGTGAACTGCAGTAAACAATTGTCTAGAAGCTAAGGCTTCTGCCATTTCAAAAGTTCCTACCGTGTCCATATTGGCTGCCATAATGGGAATGCCTGTCCATTCGTATGAATTGTGTAAAAAGGTAAATGTTCGTTCAAGCGATACTTGCGAACGACTTTTTAAAGTCGAACGTTTTGGACGAATCATTACATCTTTAAAACCGAGTTTAAGTCCACTTTCAATGCGCATAATAGTTAGTAATTGGTTGTTATTAAAAGTAGAAATTTATCTTTACAAAAAATAGTTTCTACACCATGAATTTTTAGAAAGTTTATGAACAATAGGCAAGATCACTTTTTATAAACAAGCATTCCAAACAGGATCATTTGGCAAAGGTGCTATAATTTCTAACGTTTCTTTTTTTACAGGATGTGTAAAGACTAATTTTCGTGCATGTAGATGAATACTCGCATCTTTATTACTGCGATCAAAACCGTATTTCAAATCGCCTTTTATCTTACAGCCAATCGCCGAAAGTTGTGCTCTAATTTGATGATGTCTTCCCGTATGCAAGGCAATTTCTAGCAATACATAGCGATCTAATTTTTTCTTTACAGCATATTCTAATATGGCTTCTTTGCTACCTGCCACTTCTTTTGTAAAAGCTGTCGATTTATTATTTTTTGGATTTTTCCGAAGCCAATGTGTAAGTGTACCTTCTGATTTTGGAGGCATCGTATTCACGATTGCCCAATAGGTTTTTTTAGCTTTCTTTTCTGCGAAAAGTTTGTTCAGCCGCGGTAAAGCTTTAGAAGTTCTTGCAAACACGATAATGCCAGTTGTTGGTCTATCTAAGCGATGTACAACTCCTAAAAAGACATTGCCCAATTTGTTATACTTTTCAGCAATATATTCCTTTACAACATCACTCAAAGGTTTGTCGCCTGTCTTGTCACCTTGAACAATATCGCCTGCGCGTTTGTTGACAATAATGATATGATTGTCTTCATAGAGCACTTGGAGATTGTTTTTGGTGGAGCGAATTTTAGACATACTGCTCTTAGACTTGCTTAGATCTTTAGACATGTTAGACTTACTTAGATTTTTAGACTGTTAACTGTCTTCGACAGTTTAATTATATTTTTAATGTTGACGCAAATTTTGATGTCATTTTTATAATTTCGTTGAGTTCTTGTATCAGCTTTTGTAATTTTTCTTTTGATAGAAACTTTAGATCATAAGCAATTAATAACTGTGTTTCTATTTCATAAGCTGAACCCATAGCTATTTTAAAAATCGAATAAAATCTTTATTTGAATTCCTTGAACTTCCTTCTGCAATATTTGACGGAATTGACACTGAAGCTCTTCGCAATTGATTGGTTAACCCAAACTTCTCTGCTGAAGGAAATTTTGATGTAGCTTCATAAATTAAGGAACAAAATTTTCTACTTCTTTTCCAAATTTCTAACTCTTTGAATTGGTGCATAATAACATATTTAATTTTTAAATATGAATATTTTGCAAAGGGTTATTTTTCTACAATAAAAGGTAATCTAAGATGTCTAAAAATCTAAAGATCTAAGTAAGTCTAGAAACTAGTATTGCTCCTTATCATTAGGAAAATCAACCGATTTTACATCCGCAGCATACTGCTCAAAAGCTTTGGTCATTTCTTCATACATATTCAAATAACGACGTAAAAATCGCGGATTGAACTCATGTGTCATTCCCAACATGTCGTGCGTTACCAACACCTGTCCGTCAACACCATTTCCAGCACCAATACCAATCACAGGAATCGTTAAGCTTTCGGCTACTTCTTTCGCCAATTTGGCAGGAACTTTTTCTAAAACAATTGCAAAACAGCCAGTT
>CAZHSA010000033.1:0-19773 GCA_964535135.1 uncultured Kordia sp. | reverse complement strand
CTACTTTTAAAGAAGAAACTTCCAAATCCGTCAAAAGCTAATACTTGTTTGCTAAACTCAAAATCGCCTTCAATGGCATTGTGGCCGCTGTCACGTCCAGAGTATGGTTTGGTGACACCTTCACTAAAATTCCAACTGCTAGGATTGAGTTTAATTCCATTCTCAAAAGAGATATCATCAACATGGACAATATTTTTTCTAAAGATGTTTCCCAGCACAATAATTTCTCCATTTCTAATTTGAAAAAAATCGCCAGGAAATACACTTTGACTTAGTTTTCGTGTGGGTATAAAACCACCGGTTCTAGTGTAAAAGTTTCTATAGAATTTTTTAAATACCTTGTCCATAATAGTTGTTTTTAAGAGATTAAAGTTTACCTAAGATACTCAAAATTAAGAGGCTAAAGCAGCGGCGTTGGCTGCGGCATATCCAGCTTGTAATGAGCTCAGGTTTATTTGTGCTTTACTCAATTCTCTCTTGGTATTGTTTAATTGTTTGATGGTGTCATTACTGGCTGTCAATGCTTGATTGTACATATTTTCACTGATTACATACGCTGTATACAATAATCCTCTAATGCTGGTTGCAGGAGATAATGGAACATCGCTTTGTATATTGTCTACAGTGTCATCACCAATTACAAATTCATAGAGTTTTACGGCTTGTAGCATTTCTAACGCAACAGCAGCTTCGGATTCTTTGGTGGTTGCTTGTGCTGCAAAAACCGATTGTAAAGCTACTAATGTTAAGGCTACAGCATTGTTAGCATCTGTACTTGCAGTGGTAACCATTGTAACCAATTCATCTGAAATTAAAGGATTTGTTGCCTTTGTTCGGATGACTAAATTTCCAAGTTTGTTAATGATTTCGGCAGAGAAAATCAATTTGTCAATCAGATGGCTTATTTCTTTAGAAACCTTCTTTATTTTAGATTCTGCCAAAACCGTATCATTAAAGGTAATTTCTGAGTTGTTTTTTAGGGTGCGTAAATTTTCTACGACTTCATCTACCAAATTTTTATTGCTAAGTGCTTTGTTTTTGTTTGTATCTGCAGTAGCTAAATCTGTTTTTAGTTTGTTTGATTTATCCGTTAATGAATTTACAATCGCTTCTAATTGTTCTACTAAGCTTTCCGCATTGAGAACTTTTTGTGATAATTCGTCGAGTTCCTGCTTTTTGCGTTCTGTAACGCCGTATTTTGATGACTCTAAGGTTAATAAGTTGCTCATGATAATTGGTTTTTATAGTTAATAAGACTTGCTGAGTTTTTTGGTTGATATTTGAAATCATTTGTGTTTTGAAAGTCAGATAATGCATTAGTAAACTGCATATTCTGCTCTACAGATGCCGCACTTGAAACCGCCAATATCGTTGGAATGTATGTGTTTTTGTTAATCAGTCTGTTTCCAAAATTATCGGTAGTTTCTGGTTCAATGGTCATTTCTTGTCTGCTACAGATATATCCATTAAGAATGTATTTATAACCAGCAGCAATGATCTTTAAATCGCCAACTAACTTCAACATAAGTTCATCTAACACCATTTCTTCAACTAATACGATGACGTCCTTTATTAGTTGTTCGAATTCTTTTTTTGCTTCTTCAAAAGAGTTGACAATTGCTTGTACATCCTTTAAAATGGCAATAATATCTTCTTTCAGCTTTTCTCGTCCTTTCTTAGTCAAAGAATCTTTTAGAAGTTGATCACAGTCTGTAATAAATTGATTAACATTTTGCTCTAAAGCTTCTATATTAACTTCAAGAGCTTCCGCATCATCCAAAATCTTTACAATTTGTGATGTGATTGCTTTTAAAAGAGAATCTTTTGCTTCTGCTGTTGGCGTGTAACTACCTGCTGGTACTTGTTCTGCAGTTAATAGATCAAAGTAAAAGCCTGGCTTTAAATGTTGTTTGCTATTTTCTAAATTGGTAATTGCCGCACTTTTTTGCGTTTTTAAAGCTGCCAATGCTTTTTCTAATTTGGCAAGTTGTGCTTCTAGGTTTTCTTTCTGTAAAGTTAAACTAGTAATCGTAGCTGTTAATGCCACTTCTTCTTTTTCTAGCGTAGCTTTCTCTTTTGGATCCGTAGATTTTTTCTTGCTCTTAGCTTTTACACTTTTTAACTCATCATTTGCTTCTTTGAGTTGCGCATCTATTCCTGTAATTTCCGCTTGTTTTGATGTAATTTTTGTGCTGGTACTTGCAATTTGAGGATCGTAGTAGTCCGCAATTTTTTCCATGCCTTCTGCCTCAGACTCAATAGCATTCAATCCTTCAACAGTTAGTAAATCTTTTATTAAATCTTGATTGTGTGGAAGGAACATGCATCTGTATGATACTGTATAATCTTTATCTTCCCAAACCGTAAAACTTACCACTTGTTTCTGTGAAATTTCTATGGTTGAATTTTCTTTTTTTGTAGAATTAATTGATGGTTTTGAAATACCATTCGGGTTTACAAGAATTGTATCTACTTTTGGTGCATTTAATTGATTTTGAAGTACGAATTTTGCAGAAGCAGCCGACAAATAATTGTCAAACGTATTGATCATTTTCTTATAATTCGTTCTCAATTCTGCATACACAAAAATCACATAATCACTTCCCAATTTCATAGGATCACCATCGGTATCGTTTAACTGAGATGTAAATATTCTTTTAGTAATATTTCCTAAGCTTGGGTTCTTTTTTTGTACCGTTAAAAACTCTTCTTGAGAAATTTGAACGAATTGTTTTTTATCATTTTTTGTCACCAATCCATCCGCTTCAGAAATAGAGAATGTATCTTTTTTACTAGTTTTTGCTAGCATGATATAGTAATTCTGTACAGGATTGTACACCTTAATGGTTTCATCATCTTCCGAAGGTTTTTGTAGTTCTTGTAGCGGTTGAATGACGTTTAAAAAAGGGGCTTTATAATGTGAAAACTGAACCGTGTAATGTGTTTCGTCTCCATAATGTGTTTTAGTTTTAACTGAAGTATCAGTATTAGGTTCGTCGGCTGTACTTACACCCATAATAGAAATTACACCTAAACCAAGATTTAATTCTTTACTAGTTAATGTATAGGCTGTTTCTGTAGCATGATATACGGCATTTACATCTTCTAAAGCGCCTTCTGCCTTTTTTTCTTCCGTATTGGAAGTTGCTAAATTGTTCGTTTCAGTTGCCAACTCTGTCGTAATTGCATCCAACTCAGTAGAAGTTACACTTAATAAGCTTTTTACAGAAGTATCAGCCGTTGTTGCTTCTTCAGCTAATGTATTTGCAGATATTTCAGATACTAACGCAGTAGCTTCCATACTGTGTTGCGAAGTACGTTCTGCCAAATACGCAGTTTGATCCATGTATTGTTTTGCTTTTTCTGCCTGACGGTAAATTTCCGTACCATAATCAGCAGCGTTGACAATACTAAAAATACTTCCAGTATCACTCGCAAGCTTTAAAATAGCATTGGTAGCTATTTGTACATTGGCAGCAGCTACTGAACCATTGGTAACTGATTTTGCTACATAGGCTTTTACATTATTTGCAGATGTTAATACATTGGTAGACATGTCACTGTCAGTAACAGCTTGACTGTTTACTTTTTGTTGAAAATTGTATTTCAACGTAGTCACTTCTAATTTCTCGGCTGCAGTAACTCGCGCTCCTTGTGCATAATACATGGAAAATGTAGCAGCATCTTTTTGCGACTTTAGTTTTTGCAGTTCTAATTCTTGTGCGTTCAATGACGAAACGACACTCGAATGTAGATTTTCATTGTAAGAATTCATACATTTTATTTTTTAGTTTGTTAATTAAATTTTAAACCGTTTTACAGGTTATCTTCTTCCGGTCTGAATTGCTTCAGCCTTAGCTACTGTCTATTTTTGATGGTCTTTTGTGTACGTTCATGGTTGTATTGTTTTTTAAAATGGCCAAGTGACATGCAATGGTTTCTCCATCCATGGTAATTTTATGATTGAAAAAGAAAAAGGCGATTTCAGCATTAAAATATCATACGCTCGTTTTTCTACCGTCAGTTCCCAGCGTTCTTCGGTTTCCCGTAAAATACCATCGCGAACCAACCAATTGCCACGGAAACCTTCTACGGAAGTGTTGCCAATAGCCGTCCAATGACTGATTGAAGCTGTAATCATTCCGTTGATTAATTCTTTTTGGGCTTCCGTCATGTCAACACTACTTTTTACAGGCGTAAATGGCGAAATGCCGACCAAAACCTTGTTCAGTGTTAACAGTGATTCCTCCGTTTCTGTATGTCCCGTAACGATGTATTGCAAATAATGAATCGCGTCGAGTTGTGCCGTTTCTGAAATAAATGCGTTGTTATTGACAGCTTCCAAACGCGCTAGCAACATTAAAAAGTACGCGTTCAATAGCACCAATCCTGCGTTTGGAATGGCAATGCCTTCTTCTGGAAATGTTTCGTTCATAGTGTGTGTATCTATTTTTTTAAGTGTATTTTCTGCGTCTTTATTTTTGGCTGATTTTTCACTCGAAACCAAACTTTTGTAGGTTACTAATAAAGCCGTTGGCAACATCATTTTGATGGTGTTGATAGCTGCGAAAAAATCTTGTTTTTGCACTGCTTTTTTTCCACACGTTTCCCACAATAATTCATTCCAAATATGTGTACTGGCAATCAAAGACCAGTTGGAAGTGCGCCAAGCAACAACTATTTTTTGGAGAATGATTTCTTGTATGTTTTTGGTTGAAATGCCACGCATATTGGTAAATGCAATGCTTTCATATAGTTTTTGAATGTTTGAAAGTTCTCGGTGTTGCGCGGTGTATACTTTTAGCAAAGTCGCAACAAATACTTCAAAATGAATAGTTTGCACGAATTGAAGCAACTGAACTTCCGAAATGTTAGCGCTGCGAATGGTTTTTAAAATCGCCAACGGTTGCTGCGCGATCAATTCGTTGACTACACGTTCATAACTGTACGCTTCTTTGTGTACAAACCAACTTGGCAGCGAAAATTCTTTGATGAGGTGTTCACTCAATACATCAATTTGTGCAGTTTCAACATACGCTTGAATCGTTTCCGAAAGTGAAACTTGTTGCTGCTCGTAAATTAGTTCGAAAACTTGATGTCTTTCCACCAATACTTTTTTCAGCAGCGCAGGAACGCGACTGTTTTGATTGCGCAGGTGTTTTACCATCGTAATTTGATCTAAGGTCGCAATTTCGGAAAGCGCATCAAAAGTGGTTTTTACTAGTGTTTTTAAGCTATTGTTCGCTGTTTTTTTCTGTTGAATTAACGCAATGGTTTGCTTCCAGAAAACGGTTTCCAAGGTAGAAAGTATCTGCGCGTTGCCCAATTGTTTGGCAAGCACAAACAAGGTTTGAATCGCTTGAAATGCTTCCGATTGCGCACTTGAGGTATCGTTGGCATGGAACGCAATAAACGTTTCAAAAGACAGGGTTTCTTTTAAGAATGTCAACTGCGTTGTGGACATCGGAATTTCACGAAACATACTTCTAATTTTTGTTGGCGAAGTTTCCAATCCGAAGGCAAACAATGCTGAAAAATCTACTGTTTTTTCGTGAATTTCAATCGTTGTGGAGGTTGTTTTGAGATGTTTTTTTAGCATTTCAAACAGTTCCACGATAGAGATTTGATACGGCGTTTGCAAAGTATGTAATTCACTAGCAATTTGGGGAGTTTTCTCGGCAGATTTCAATGCTTTTTCGGTGGAAGTTTTTAACGCAGGAAATGCTTGTGTCACCGTTTTTTCAAATAGGGAGATCAAACGACTTTCGTTGCCGCGATGCGTTTTATAATCTACCAATACGTGCCAAAATAATTCGTGTAAAACAGACTTGATTTGTGTAGTGTTTAGGTTTGTTTTTACCGTTTCAAAACGTTTTAAAAACTTGGTAATTAAACGTGTGCGAAGTTGTTCGCCGTTTGTAATGAAATAGGAAATCAACGAAACTTCATTTGCTTTGAATGTACTCGAAGTGAGTTGCTTGGAACGCACCAATTCTGAAAGCTTTTCCGCAACTTTTGCTTGTTGATTTGCTGTTTGAGTGAACGCTAAAATTACGTCTAAATCTGTTTGTGTTGTGTGTGCTTTGTACTGTTTTTGCAGCGATACAAATTCACGTGCTGACCACGATAAGGTGCGTATTTTTGTGGTTGTAAATAGCAATTGCATGACTTCTTGAATGTCCTTTTTGGAAACGCGTATGCGATTTTCTTTTTGCTCCAATGTTTGTAACAATTGTGAGAAGAATTCGGCTGCGGTTCCTTTTGCTTGTTTCCAAACGACTTCCAAACCAATGGACATCAGTGCATTTTTGATGGCACGAATTGCCGTTGCTTTTTTCGGTGTTTTGGAAATGAGCGTTGCTAAAAGTTGCTGAATTTTTAGCAACAACGAATGTTTTTCTGGCAATACCGTTTTTAGGAATCGAGCGGTTCCGTATTCCGAGATTAACGCGATGCTATGCGTTGTGAATTTTGGTGTTTTAACTTGTTCTTGTATTACATTCCAAAATAGTATTGGCGAAGCCGAAATCCACTTTTGCACGGTTTTTTCTAGGGTTTGAGCACTGTTTGAAGCTTCAATTTCCGTTGCATACCGTGTGAGTATTTGTTGCAATGCAGCTTTGGATGTATAGGTTTTTGTGTTGGTAATTTCTTTTTGATACAACGAATTCAACTCCGTGTACAACGAAATGAAGTTTGTGTTTTTTTGCGTCGACGTTAGGTTTACGGCAACAAAATGATCTAATAGTACAAGCTTTCGTTGCTGTTGTTTTTTGGCTAATTTTTCTATGACAAAGTCTAAAAAGGCACTTTTTACCACCGATGTGTGTTGATGCGTCACACAAAACTCAATTCCGAACGTATATAAATCTAACGGCGTTACTTTTATTGGTTTGGTTGCTGGTAATTTTGACAAAAACGAAATTTGCGTCAATATGTGTTTCGATTGCACAGGCGACAAGGCAACAAATAGATTTTCAACCGCTGCAGGAATTAAATCTTGTAAAATTGCCTTCCAAACAGTTGGTTTTTGCTCTACATTCAACATGATTTTTTGAAAACGCGACGCATCAAGCTTTGACAAATTGATCACCAATTCGTTGAACTCATGTTTTTGAACATTGGTACTTCTCGCGGAAGCGGTATAAAAATACGTTTCTACTTTTGCCCAAAAATTTTCTTGCTGCTTTTCCGTTTTACTACGTGAAAAAGTAGTGTTGCGAACTTCTTCTGATAATAATTTTAATATTGCGATAAAACCTTTATCTATATGCGAATATTCATGAGTTCGATCTACGGCATCTTCAATCAATTCAATCATGGCATCATACGAAATATTGAAATGCGCTGCCATTTGTGAAACGGTACTTCGCACAAAAGCAATGCGATTAAAAATAGTGCCGCGTTCTGTAAAGAGATAATTTAAAATCCACAACCAAATATTTTTCTTAAGATCATTGGTACTCGTTTGTACAATGGTTTCTTTTTCTTGAACTTTGACAAATTTTTCCGAGAAGTTTATAATCTGCTGATGATTGTTCGGTTCTAACCCTGCAATGATTTTTTTGATAAGTGCATCGGGAAATTGCCATGCAATGCGCTTTCTAACATTGAGAGAAACACCAACAAGTTGAATCATCTGAATGACATCCAACCGATTGTTAAGCAACTGCGAACGCATAATTTCTACGGAAGTTCCGTAGGTTTCTTGGTAGTTCCACGGTAATATTCCTTGTAAAAGGAAATCGCGCAATACTTTAATTTGGGCAATATCTTCATGAATTATTTCCAAGGTTTGATCGCCATTTTTTGGATACATGATCAAGTCATACAACGCATTTCGCAACGCTTCTTCCAAACGCAGCGGCAGTTCGCTCCACATGTTTTCATACGTAATTGCACCGAGATCGAGCGCTAATTTTTTAATCTTCAAGGTTTGCCCTTTTGGACAAATACTATCAAACACGCTATTGATAACGCGTTTCATTTTGTACGCACTCCAGGCACTGATATCCGTCTGCAACTGATGCGCCAATTGTTTGGAATCGAAAGCCGTATTCCATTGGCAACTTGAGATGATATGTGTTCCTTGGTTATGCACTTGTTTTTTCAGGTTTTTTTGTTAATTGCGCCACTAGGTTTCCTGCGCTCGTAGTTATCGTTGCTGTTCGTGTTGCTGTTGCATTTTCGGCAGTTTCAAACATTTTTGGTGCCGAATAGATATTTGCGTTGTACCATGTTACATACAATGGAATTACTGTTTTTAAATACGTCTCGCTTCTGTATATTGGATGCGCCGTAATTTGAATGGGCAATTGACTTTCCATAAAGTAAGAAAGACGATGTTGCCAATCTGCTTCTCGTAGCTCCTTAATGTAATCTGGAAAAATCCACAACAATGTATGTTTGAATATGTTGTTGTTGATGTTTGTGGTATGTGCTCCATTCCAACTTACATCAACGCTCCATGAATAGGTTGAATTTTCAATAGGCGTAAACTCAGCAGTATCCAAGGTTTCATTTTGTACTTTGGTTATAGTATATTTTGGATTGATTTTTTTTAAAAAATCAGTAATATCTACAGATGCTAACAATTCTATTGCTGCCGAAAGGACTATGAATTCCTCATACGTTAAGGTTACTTCTATGCATAAAGTAATTTCAGGAGTACTACTGTCTTGAAAATACACCTGAAACATTCCTGATTGTAATAACAGGTTGGTTTCGATGGCAATGATTCCTTTTCGTTCTTTAAGTAGCCAAATTGCCTGTAGCGCTTTTTCGTGTGCAAGTAAAATTTCGTCTTTCGTCTTCGTAGGTGGATCAAAGTCTAACACATCTTGAATATAGTTGATGTATATTGGTTTTAGCATCAGCAACATGCTTAGCTTTAAAGAAATAGTGTCGTAATTCAAACAATCTTGCGTGCTAATAGCTTCAAGCTTATTGATACGTTTTACATCAAAAACACCTTGTTTTATATACGTCTTGCTCAGGATTTCTTGCAGTTCTTGCTTTATGTAATATTCAGCTACCGTTTCGATGATGTTTGCTAAAATTTGTCTCAATTCATTGGCAAACGATGTGCGTTCGTCAGATGAAGTTTCTCCTGTATTTGTTTGGGATGATATCTGTAACACTTCTTCAGCAATGATCAACTCTAAATCGTTCAGTTTTGCCGCGCCAATACTGTTATAAGCTTTGGTTCTGTTGTATGATAGTACTTGTAAATTTTGAAGATAGACACTTTTTATTATCACGCGATCTTTAATGATATTGCCCGAATAAACAGTACCAAAAACCAGCGTATCTATTACCAAAGGTGATTCGCCATGTCGTGCCAATAAATGATTTAGCAAGTCGTTTCTACGTTGTAAATTAACTGTATCATCTTCTGAAAACACCAACAAACCATACATATACGAGTTGTACGGATCGTCTTGATAATCCAACCAATTTTGATATGTAAGTTCGTCTTCTGATTGTGAAACTGGCCCAAATTTAAAAATGCTATTGTTCCGCAATAAAGGCTGTACATTCGGTACACTTTTATACAGCGATTGGTAGAAATACGTTGGTGAAAATACTTCAAACGGCGCTGGATATTTTGGATGCGCTTTTTCTTCTTTCGATTTGATATTGTTGTACTGTTCCAAATCGGAAGGTGCTCCTGTTGTGGCGTTAGTAAACGAAAATAATTTGTCAATATTTGCCAATTGTGCAAACTGATTGCTCAACATTTGATCGAATAAGCTTAAATACCCTTTCAACTGTCGCGATTGTGCTATTTGATATGCTGGCATCGTATCATTTACCGCATTTAAACCTACTGCATACGCTTCTGGAAATGTATGTTGAATGGAATAATAACTGGTAATGTCTCTGTATTTTCCAGAAGGAAGTTTTGGCGCTATTTGTACCGCGGCAACTTCATTTACTTGCGAATTTGTTTGTTGCATATTCGCCAATTCGTCCAATAAAGACGTTTGTAAAGACGCGTTTAATGGTTTGCTTTGCATGCTTATGGTAAAGCTACTGTTGCTGGTCTTTTCAGATTGCGTATTTATGATATTGAAAGTTAAAATTTCATTGACTGCACAGGTTGCAGTATCTTCTGGAGTTCCGTTGTACGTAAAAGAAATTCCAGAAATAGATTGAACGCCTTCCACATTTTTGATTAGTTGTGTAATTTCAAAAGGTTGTATGCTATCTTTTTTGGGTTGTATACTTTCAGAAGAAATCCAGCCGTTTTTGAGTGATGGTCCGTTGAAAATATCGTTTGTTTTCTCGCCTTCTAATTTTAATTTATTATAGCCAGTTTGTACAACATCTGGAAAGATATAATTATTGATTTCCTGTTGTATTTGTGGCATAATTGTATTTAGATCGTATCCAGATTTTACTACTAATTTTCCGCTTACCGTATATTTTTTTGGTAAAAGTAGTTGCGGTTGTAAGAACAATTCGCCCAAATTTCTGCGACTGTTTAATACGGAAAAAGTTTCACTTATAGGCGCATCAATCACTGACGGATTGCTGTAATTTGGATCTAATAGCAAATACACTTGATAGATGCCATTTACAAACGGAAATGCTAACGGAATCGGCAAAATCACCACATTTTTAACGCTTGGCACATCGTCAATAATGAATTTTATATAATCGTTCACCGTAATTGGCGAAGTCGTCAAAATATTTTGTGGAAGGTAAAATTGATTGTCAACAGTTAAGTTTCCATTTTTATCTGTCAAAATATCTTTCATGGCGAAATTGCCACAGTAACCAAGTTCGGTAAACGCATAACACAATTGTTCTAAAATAGTCACACCAGGATCGCTTGGATTTAGATTGGTCCATTCGCTACTACTATGTTTCTGAATGTACGCAAGACCTTCTGCTTTGAGTGCTTTAAAATCAAGCTCCAAAGGAAGTTGTGTGTCTGTTATGTAATTTTCTTGCGTCATTAGTTGTATGTGATTAAACTATTTTCTGTGATGTTGTTTAAAGATGGAACTAATACGACTCCATCTTTTGGAAGCACTTCTTGTCTTTTTTTGCCATACTTTATGTTTCCTGTGTCAAAGTTTTTTTTACCTATTTTAAACGAAATACTTTCTACTTCTAAAATGCTGTCATAACTGTTGATAAATGCGGCAAGTTGCGCCGTTGTTAATCCAGTATCAATCGTAATTTGTTCTTGTGCGCTGGTAATCCAAGGTGCTAAGAACATATTGATGCCATTATTCACTTCTTTGGTTACGGTGGTAACATCTTCCCCAGGTTGTACTTGAATTGTCGCTTTGATTTTTACATAGTTCAATTCAAAATTCTCCACAGAAACTGTTACAAAAGGCGAAACGCGTGAAGTGATGTATTGTTGAATTTCTAATTCTTTACATTCACTCAATAAGGGTTGAAAAGCATTGGTTTCGGTTGCTTCTGCAGCACGTTTTAAAACATAGGTACATGCTTTATTTTTAGACTTGTCATAGATGGTAGAGGAATAATATACTTCTGAAAATTCCAATCGAATGGTATTAAAAAAATCGTCTGTAGTCACCAAACGATCTTTCGTTTTGAGTCGTGTACTCACGCGCGCATTCATTTGTATGTTAGTTTCTGCCGCTTTTCCATCAAACGAAGCAAACGGTTGTACAGTTGCTGCAATTTCGGGAATGGCAGTTTGTGGACTTGTAATGACATTTGCTAAAATTTGCGGAGTTTCCGTTGAAAAGTCAGCTGCCGCAACGACGCGTTGTACTATAAATCCGTTGGTATTGAGATAGGAAGTTTCTGGGAAACTATCAGGATTTGTATCGACACCAATCGCAATCCAATAATTGCTTCCCTCCATCGTGTTGTGAACCGTTGTAATATCAGCAGGAATATTGATCGTTATGATTCCCGAACAAGTAAAACCATCAGTATCATCCGCAATATCAGTAGCTGCAAAAGCTTTCCAGCCATCCGTACTCAAATACGCATATTGTATTGTTTTTTTGGTCACGACTTTCTCCGTGTACGTTCGCGCAAGCTCTATATAAAAACTTACTTCCGCAGGAGTCACCAAGTCTTGTAATTCTATAAATAATTGCCCTGCTGATGAAAATTTTGGCAATACAGGCAAGGCTGATAGTTTTGTAACTGTTCCATCCGTATTTCTTGTAGGCGAACTTCCAATGGTCGTATTTGCTGCAATGATTTTTTCATCTAGCGTTGTATCATATACTTTGTAATTGGCAAAAGGCGTATTGTAAAAACATTGCAGTGGATAGCTTTGTGTATCTGACGACAAATCATACGTTACCGAAGCGGAATAACTTCCATTAAATGCGTTTACCATAGGCACAAACGGAATGTTTGGCGGTGAAACTAACGCATCTTTATCGTCTGAATCTTTGCTTTTTTCTGTGATAATTTGCGCATTGAACAAAGCAATGGCAGCGACTACTTTTGGATATAAATCTGTTCCAAAACCATACGATGGCGCGGACAATCTCATTCTCAAAAACCCAGCAACTGTTGCATCGGTAAGTTGCAATGTTGATTGTTGTAATGTAGGATCTACCGAAGCAGGATTGGTGTTTACGTTTGGAAAACTTAACTCTTTATTGGCTTGTAAAGTTGTATCAATTTCTAGCTTGGAGCATTCCGTTAGAGTTGTATAGTTTACAAAAAGAGGCACCGTTTGTACGTTGCAATTTTGTGAATCTGTATTTACAATTGCGGTTGTCATTGCGTTCCAAACACCGTTTTGTAATTGTTCAAAATCAACCATAAACGAAGTGTTCGAAAATGACTTTTTAGGTGCTTTTTCGGGCGCTGTTTCTGTGTCGGAAATACCAAAAAAACCGAGCACCTTTTTTACTAGTGATTTTTTTTCTTGAGTTGAAGGCGGCAATGCAGCATTTTCTGCTTCAATGATTTTTTGATCTACGGTATTTTTATACGTATCAATTGTATTTAAAACACTCGTTTTCGTAGTGTTTACAGTTGTAGAATCTACTTTTTGTGCGCTGTTAATTTCTTGGATTAATTCGTTTTGAAGCGTATTAATTTCAGTAAGAACTTTCGTGTTTAAACTGATAATTTCACTTACTAATGCTGTCTCTGAACCTGCGACGGAATTCAGCGTTGTCGTTTGTGAAGCATTTATAGTTTGCAGATCGGATAGATTATTGTTTATATCATTAACAGCTTCATCTGCGGTAACTCCTGCGTTCAGTAAGTTGGTAAATAGTGTGGTTTCCGAGTTTGTGATGTTAGTGAAAAATGTATCTTCCGAACTTTTAATTTTTTGTAATAATTCTTCGATGGTTTTCACCTCAATAGAAGTACTAGAATATACATTGTTTAGGTAGTTGTTGTATTCTGCATAATAGGAAGCAAAGTCAAAATCGGCAGTAAACGGATTCCATGTTAAAGTTAAGTTTATATCTGTAGCAGGTTTACTGAAAATTTCGGCATTTCCTACCATAAAATGTTGATTTACTTTTGGAGCGCCTCCAAGCAATTGAAAAGGTTTTTTAGGATTTAATTGTCCAAAATCATTATACAATTGAAAATTTTGCAATTCGTTTACAATAACATCTATTTTTAGTGTAGAGATTGCCAGTGATGAATAGGTGTCATCGTAATTTGGAAATACAATTTTTAGCAATGGCCATTCGGCAGTGTATCCATCAGGGTTTTTGGTGAATGCTTTAATGACAGGAGCTGTGGAATTTAATTGTAATTGAAGTTGATTTTTTTCAGAATCGCTAGAAAGATTTCCGGAAGCTGGCACTGTAAACCAGGCTTTTTCTGTGCTTACATAGAATATAAAACCAGATGCTGAAAAGTCAATTTGTTCTCCTCCAGAAAATGTAAACGTAAGTTTGATGGTTCTTTTTGCGGCTTCCTCCAAATAAAACATTGGCGAAGCCATCGTAAATGCCAAGGCTTGAGGCGTATTGGTTTGTGTTAATGAAGAACCAAATGTTTTCCACGTTTTTGCTGCGCCAGCTTCATCTTTTGCAACTACATTTACAGGTGGTAATGTATCCAAATATAGTTGTGTGGCAGCTTCTGGATCATTGGCTTTCGCAAGCGTATACGCATTGACAATTTTTGCAGGATTGAGTACTGTTTTCTGCGTCGTTTCAAACAGAATCGGTTGCTTATCTGCGTTGATTCCAGCGGTAAAAAGTGTATTTTTTTCCAGTTGAAATGTGGCCGTTTTTTTAGCCAATTCGCTACTGGCAAAAACCATATCGGGCGACACACTTTTCGGAGCTTGTTTTAAAATATCGTCATAATAAAAATTCAGATGTTTTGTAGCCAAGCCATTGAATTGCTTTTGATAATTTTTCAGCAAACTCGTAAACGTTCTCAATAACATCGTATCTGGAAAATGTCCCGGTTTTTGTTGCAGCGTTATCAATTCCGTATCAGCATACGAAATGCATTTGCCGTAAAATCCTAAAACCGATTTTCCTGTGCCTTTTAAACCATTAAAAATATCCAATCGGACTTGTTTGGTTAAAATGCTTCCAACAATTTTTTCGAGTAATTTGTAGAGTTCTTTCTCAATTTTTTGAGGAGCGCTCTGTAGCGCATCCAAAATGTTCTTCAAGATAGTGATAAACCATTCTTGAAAGACTTCCATCATATTTACAATAGTGTTTAAAGTCGCTTCTACATAAAGCAACACCTTGTCAACTAAACTTTGAAAATTGTCTAAGGTCAAATTGCTAGCTGTTGCTTTGAGTGTTTCTTGTACATCATCCAAATCACTCAACAGATTTTCGAGTGCATCAGCAGCATTTTTTTCAGTGGTATTGCCTATTATTTTTTTGAGTTCTTGAATAATTGCTTCAATGATGTTATATACAACTTTTGCGGCACCTTCTATAAACTTGATAACTTCTTCAATGATAAAACTTCCGGCAGAAATTAGCAGTTTGAGTACTTTTTGTAATGTTGCAAAAGCCGCTTTAACAATAGCAATAATTTCTTCTAACGTTGTTGTTGATATCCCTTTTAGAAAATGATATAGCTTTTCTACAAGTAGTAAAAAGTCCTTAAAAAAGTAATATACATAATCGTTTTCAGGCGAAAATTTCAGATTCAGCAATGTCCAATACGGTGTTTTTCCTTTACTGTCTTTCCAAATTTTTTGATCGTAATTCTCATACAAATACGTGTCTACAGGTTGTATGTTTGGAATAATTTTATTGATGTTTACATCAGTTCGTAATGCCAAAATTGCCCATAGTAACGCACTTTGTTGTTGTTTTACTTGCTGAATGACATACGTTTTAAGATTGTATTCCAAACTTGATTGTTGCATGTAATATGTCCATTGTTGTATGGTTTGAAACACCGTACTAAGCTGATCAAAAAGTTGATTGAATCCGTTTGAAATATATGTAGTGTGAATGTCATCTTGCAGCGCTACTTCCAATTGCAAACAGGTGTTGATAAACAACGAATACACTTTTTGAAATTGTGTTTTTGCAATAGAAGCGACTAAGAAAACTGGATCTTTTAGTAAAAAAGGAGACCAAGTGCCATTAATCGTATTGGTACGATCATAGAAGTTAAACAAAGATGCAAAGTCAACTAGCAGGCGCAAATTATCAGTTTCCGTTCTGCCATCTACCAAACTAGCGCTTGGCACTAAAGCTTCCTCTAGTGCTGTGATTGCTGTATGTTGATCGAATTGACGCATGTTGTTATCGTTGTAAATTGGTACCTTCTTTTATGTAAAAAGGATACACATAATTGTGTCTTGTATTGGTTTGATTGTACATATAATCAATAGAAACTTCTACCAAACCATTTTGCAAATCGGCAAAAACTACCTCAACTGCCATTACTTTTATTCTTGGTTCGTTGTTTAAAAGCGCTGTTTTTACAGCTTCTCTTATTTCTCCTTGCAACGTAGGACGCATATCTTTAAAGAAAAATGTTTGCAAACCCGAACCAAATTGTGGTGAGAATGGACGTTCTCCAAACGTAGTTTGCATAATCAAATGAATCATTTCATTGATATTTGCTTCATACTTCGTCAATTGCAATTGACAATTCTCCACAGAAAATGTCACGGGAAATGACCAGCCTGAACCAAGAAATTCTTTTTGTATGTTGTTCAAGCTATCCACCGATCATTACTGTAAAGTCTCCTAAAACAATTGATCCGCCGTGAGCGGTTGTATCGCCCATTCGTGCGGCGGGCATTCCGCCAATCATGACGGTAGCAGAGCCTTTTACAATAGAATCTGGCGGCCCTACACAAGTAAGCATATCGCCTACGCGTGCGGCAGGTAATTTGCCAATTAAAACAGTAGGTTCTCCAGGTCCAATCACTGGTCCGCCTACATGCGGAATTGGTGGAACGCCTGGTGTAACCATTGGGCATTCATGAAAATCGGTTAATCGTGCTGCTGGTGGCATGTCTTTTTTGTTTTTTTTTATTCGTTGTTTGTTTTTTCGTCTTTTGTTTATTTGTTTCCAAGACCCAAGACCTCATTATTTCAAAGTACTTCTCGATACAATTTTCTAACAATCTTCGGTTTGCTCGATAGGATAAAAACCACTCGAAGTGACGTTTTTGTTTTTCTAGTATTGAGATGTTAGTATTGAGAATTGAGAAACATCTAATATCTCACTACTCAATTCTAATATCTATTCGTTAATTAATCATCACCATTGCTCCTTTGATGGTCGTTTGTGCGCCACCTTGAAGCGATGCTGTCATACTTCCTTCTGCGGAGTATTCCATTTGTGCGGTTTCTTTAATATTCAATCCTTTTATTTGGACGTCGCCGCCAGAAGATTCAATTGTAACGCCTGTATCACCTTTTAAGGTTAGATTTTGAGAAGCTTGTACCGTAATGTCTTTGTCACTTTTAATGGTAATTCCACTTTCCGACATCACAATGCTGTTATTATTTTGATCTTTGATGGTGATTTGCTTTTCGTCATCGCTAAAAATTGCCGTGTTTTTACTTGGCGTTTCTAGCGTTAAGATTTTCTTTTCGTCATCAAATTCAATGTTGATTCCTGATTTAGATACAATCGCTTTTGTGGTATTTTTTTCATTCGGATCTAATCCGTCAAACGGTTTGTTATTGGTGGAGCTGTACATGCTTCCTAGAATGATTGGATAGCGAGGATCTTCATTCAAAAAACCAACTACAACTTCATCGCCCACTTCTGGCATAAAAAACGCGCCTGCACCCGAAGTGGAATAGAAGTTTGTTAAGCGTGCCCATACACCTTCTCCATTCGGATCAAACAAAGGAATATCAACCAACACACGGTATTGACTATCAGGATCTTCATACATTTTCTTTACAGTCGCATTAAACAATCCTTGCGCACCAGGTAATAATCCTGAAGCTGGCGGCGCCATTACGTCTGGTTCTTCCGTAAACCACACAGGCGATAATCCGAAGGAAACTTCAGTGGTCCAGTTTCCATTTCCCACTACGTGATGTACATTAGAAATGATATGATCGCCATTAAAACGATCGCCCAAACCTGCCAATGTGATGTATTTTCCAGGATCTACCAAGTTGCTTCCTTGAAACATCACTTCACCCTGAATTTTGGAATACGCACTTTTTACCAATGCCGCTTTTGACCAAGTAGTTAAGTCACTTGCTTGAATGGGCGCAGTGGTTTGCAATTCATAATTAGACAATCCAACTACTTCCGAGAGTTTTTTAGACGATAAGTTTCCAGGACCTGCATAACTACTAGAAGCATCTCCCGAAGCTGTTTTTTGTTGTGTAAAATCCCAAGAAGTTCCTTTTGCCGAACCTAATTGCGTTACTGAATCAAGCGAAGCATTAAACTCCAATAGATTGTTTCCATACGCAATTTCTAACACAGAGGTTGTGTCATTATCCGGAGGAAACACGGAGACTTTTCCGTTGAGTGTCGTTACAATCATGCCGTTTGTTTCCGCTCTAGCGAGGATAAAATCCCAGTCGGTTGCATAGTATTGTACTTGTTCTGGCCATTCTGTCGTCGTTGCCGAAACATTAGCAGTTAAGCCACTATAATTTCCAATAATAGTACTCATAATGTCACTGTCTTTCTTTTTGGCGTACGTGACACTTTTGCGTCCAACAATCATTTTTACGGCTTCATCACGACATTCCACGACTAAAACAGCACCTTCTGCACCGTGCACACGAATGCTTTGTTTGGTAATGATTCCTTTAAAAATTACTTCGTTTTTAGAATCATATCCCGCTTCAATAGTAATAGTATTTCCTGGCACAAACGTACTTGACGAACTTGCTTCAAAGGTTTCCGTCGCAGGATTTCCGTCAATCACAACGATTTTTGCTACCGAAATTCGGTTGACTCCTTTTTCCACTTCAATAGATTGTACGTCCATGGCGTCAGGAATAGCATTTCCTTGCGTTTTAATACTGAATGTGGTTACGCCACCACTGGCAATGTTTGTTGATGCACTCATAGTTTAGTTTATGTTGGCTTAATGATGGGTGGAAACACTAATTGTTCTCCACCTTTTAATTGTCTGAATTTGTTTAAATCGTTGTATTTTGCCACTTGAATGTAATAGTATGGCGTGTTCCATACTTTGTTTGATAATTGCGGTAAACTTTCTCCTTGTACGACTTCGACCAAATGTGAAATATCAGGAGAGCTTTCATTGTCTTCTTTTTTGCGCTTGTCAGCAGAAATATATTTTCCGAAGCTTAATGAAATTTTTGCTCTCAACGGACTTCCATCAGGTTTGAAAAGTGTGTATGTTGTATCAAATGATTTTAATACGCTGTAAAACACCAAGTCGCTTCCCCATTGAATTTTGACGAAATTAGGTCTGTGAATGTCGCCGTTGTACGTGTATACAATGTCTTCTAAGGTTTCAATTTCCTTATTGAGATCGGTTCGTTTGGTATCAACAATGCCTGTACAGTCAATAACAATATCAAAACTGAGATTGTCGCTTGGTGTATGTTTGTATTGTTGTGATGTAGAACTTGTATCAATAGGTTGTTGCTCATTGTATTCAATACTTCGACTCCATTTGATTGATTCTGGATTGATCATGAGATTGTACGGATCGCCTGAGACGGGCTGCGTAAAGTCTTCGTCCTTGTATCCTGTTATTTTCATGTATTCTAATGCCATAATCGTGCTTTTTCGTCAACGTTTTATTTCAATAGTTAGGTTTTGATTTTTACAAATGCTTCGTGAATTACCTGTTATACTTTTCGCGTTTTTGTGCTTCAGAAATCATGCGTCGGCAACTTTCCAATACTTCATTTTTTAATCGGGAAGTATCGTACGAGTTGCGTTTGGCGTTCAAGTTTTCATGAACGGTTTTTATTTCTGTCTTTATGACTAATTCTCTAATTTCTATAGGCATTGTGTGCGTTTTGTATACGGTTTATGAACCAGATCCTACATCAAAATAGGTGTACGCGAGTTCAATAGTTTCAATCAGTATTTCACTTTCTTGCGATTTTAAATCGGACACGGCATAGCTTACGGGATATGCGTTGTGAAATGTCCATTTTTTTAAAACTTTCGCTTCATTATCAAGGAGATTTACAGAAACATCTTGTGTTTTTATGGCGGTTGAAAGTCCGCCGTCAAGTGTGTCTGAACACCATTGAATGAGTGCTGATCCTGTTGGAACAATGGCGCGTTTGAGCACTAAATTTTTACTCGAACTCGTCGTTGGTAACCGATATTTGAATCGGTTTTCTCCGCCGCTTGCCACCTCTTCTACACCCAATTCTTTGC
>CAZHSA010000032.1:0-19883 GCA_964535135.1 uncultured Kordia sp. | reverse complement strand
CGTCCGCTTGCGTAGGGTTTTCCGATAGCTTCATCAATCAAAAAAGTGGCTAACAGAAAGCATATGATGTATAGAACAGGAATAGCAATAGCTCCAACAATGGCAACTGTAGATATTCTTTTTTTAGGATTTTTTCTGCGGAAGCGTTCCATTTTCCACAGATGAAATAGCACAAAGAAACTGATCAAAATGATGGCGAGCCAAAAGGTTTCAAGTTTGAGCAAGAAGTTAGCAACACCACTCAACGTAGGAATCCGCGTGATTTGAATGATTTCTACAGGGATGTTTTTAAAGTGATAATTAGCAATTTTGTTGATTTCTCCACTGGTTGGCATTCCTAAGTTAACCGCAACTTGATCTTTTACTCTGCTTGCATCAATCGTAATATTTAGCGTTCCGAAGGATTTCCAATAGTTAGCTGGCGCTAATGCATACCGAAAACTATCTTCGTTGAGTCGGTTGTGCTTGTAACGCCAATGAGTTGCTTTGTACTGAACTTTGATGCTGTGCTTTCCCGCAGCGATATCAGTTTGAAAGTATAGAAAATCGTTGAGCGAAATACGATCGCTTCTGCCGTATTGAAATGAATTTTCAAGTTCGCGAACGGCTTTTTTATCAGAATTGTATACATAATGAAAATTGGTCAGTTTTTCTTTGTCAGCTCCATACGCATCCCAGAAATCTTCTTGTTTTTGAAGCGTAATTTTTTGTCCGTCAATGAATACTTCAAAGTTTTCATAGTATTCCGAAGCGTAGAAGAGTAACGGAATCTGCACGCCGCTTTGTTCTGCATGAATTGTGTATTCAATCTCAAAGTCAGCAAATTGAAAGTTTTCATCAATTGTAATGTGTAGGTTTTCATGTAAAATATTCACGTATTGACTGATGAACGGACACGCACCTAAAGTTCCTTCTTGCACTGGTGATGCCATATTCGCGTATAGCGTTATTACACTAAAAAAACAGATTAAAAAGTGTTTTATTTTTGCCATGAAAAAGTAGTTTTGCAAGCGTTTTTTTGATTTCTTACTATTATATTTCACTAAAAAAAGAGGTTACTGTATTTTGTGAGCGCAACCTCTTTTAACGACTAACGGGATTATTGTAAGTATTCAAAGGTTTTCCAAATGGTAGATATTGTGAGTTTGTCTTTAAAGTCTTCAAAGGTTTTTGCTGCTTCACCGTCGCGCGCCGCCATCAACATAATGATGTGTGTGTTTCCGTAAGGATTTAGTTTCACAACCGTGTTAAACATGTATTTTCCAACAAATTCAGATGAGATACCTTCTTTCATAACGCCAACAGCTTGTAGCGACATGTATTCTTCACCATCAAATTGCATCATTCCTATTTCATGACTTTCTAAGGTGTAGCCGCCTCTTTTGAGCATATCGCGAATTTGTACCATAAACGAGCGTGCATTTTTTTCAAATTCCATTCCGTCCAACGAAATATATCCAAACGAATACATTTCTGTCACCACACCATCATCTCCCACTTTTTGAACCATTCCGTATGATGACGTTTTTTTGCCTTCTACAGGTTTATCAAATTTTAAATTTACAGGCACATTGACTCTGAAATGAACTTCGGGTTTGTCTATTTTTTTTGCATATTCGGGCGTCATTTCAAAAGTTTCTACCGCAACTAATTCTTTTTCTTTACACTGTGTAAAACTTAATAGCACACAACATAGCAATGCAATTTTTGTAATTTTTTTCATCTGTTCTTTATTAGTAGTTTTATTAGTAATCTTTCACTTTTGCGCCTTTGTTGTTGAAAACGCCTTTAACAATGTTTCCTGACTTGTTGTATTTCATCATTCCGTGTCCGTCAATACGATCGTTGACAAACATACCTTTAAATACTGAACTATCTACATAGGTGTACATTCCATATCCATTTCGAATACCATCATTCGTGTATGCGCCAGTGTAGAGACTTTTGTTCTTCCATAGATAGGTGCCGACACTGTATCGTTTTCCATTTTTAAAAAATCCCCAGTATTTATCGCCATTTGTATAGGTATATTGTCCAAAACCATCTGTGCAATTCCCCATACAGTTTCCGTTCTTTTTTGCTGCAATGTAGTCTGCGCCTTGTTTGTTTACCAGTTTTCCGTTTTCAAAAAGTCCGGCACTTGTTATTTGATTTTTGTCGTTCATCGTATATCCTAAACCGTGTTGTTTTCCATCTTTCCATCCGCCTACATATGAGTTTCCTGTAGACCATTGGTAATATCCTGTACCATCGCGGCGATTGTTTTTATATTCACCATGATAATACCCGCCATTTGAATACGCAATGTACGCAACACCTTCAATAGCGCCATTTTTAAAGGTTGCTTCTGTGAGAATATCGCCAACTTTTATTTTTCCCCAACCTTCTATGCAATCACCTTCAATACAATCTAAACTGCTAGAAGTTTTTGTTGTTTTTGTTGAATTTGTAGTTGTGCTAGCAACTGTTGTTGTGTTTTCTTTGTTGTCTAATTCGCCATTGTACACGCGACCTTGCAGGATTTCATTATTTTTTGCCATTCGGAAACCTGTGAGAACGTACAAAGGTTTGTCGTCAATAAAAATGACAGGATCACCATTGGTTAAGTATTCAAAACGTGCTTTTTTATAGTCAATATGTTTTCCTTTGACAGTAATAAAAAAGTTATCTTTTTCTAATTCACGCAAGTATAAAATAGACGCTTTATCTGTAGTGAAAAGCTCCATTTGTTTGACTGCCTGACTTTTTATGTTTTGATAATTTCGGATTACGTACGTTCGTCCTAATGATTTATCAATACGATAATCTACCATGTGCGGACCAAGAAATGCAAAGTCGCGCGATTTTACTCTGTTTTGACCGTGAACGTAATTGATAAATTTTCCATCATGCGCATAACTTAGCATTGGTTTTCCTTTTGATAATACATTCGTTGCCGTTACACGTTTGTCAATCGTATCCGTATCCGGATTTACATTTGCGATTGCGTAATACGTTTGCGTCAATCCGTCATATACAATCTTTTCATTTGGTTTTACACCTTTGCTAATAGTGATGTCTGTAGCGCGTTCTCCATTGACAAAAGCAGTAGTGAGTTTTTTACTTGTTGTTGTTTCGCCAGGAATATAATATCCATATTCCAGTTTCATTGGTTTATTGGCGTCACTGTAGTAGCGATTGAATGTTTTAAAATGTTTTGCTTTCGGATTATTTGCCGCGTAAAAATCAATTTTATTGCCTTTGTTATCTACATCTACTGTGTATTCATATACTCCAGAAGCCAGTTCTTCTTTTACTAAAAAGCCGTTTTTGTAATAGTATTTACCTTTGAATCCAGGTTGTTTATTTGCTTTGAGATATTGTGTAGAAACAACTACATTTCCTCCTTCTTTACTATATGAATAATTGCGTTGTTGGTAGAAAACTCCTTTTTTATTTATCACTGTTTTTACAATTCTATCTTGTGCATCGTAGGTATATGTTTTTTCTTCGCCGTACGAGTTTTTCTCGTATGTTAGTAGATTTTTACTATTGAATGAATAATTACTAATGCTTCCACTTTTGTATTGGAATAGTACAATGTTTCCTTTGGAATCATAGGAAAAGGTATCATCGTAGTTGTTCCCTGTAATTCTCCCATTTGCATCATAGTAATACCGCGTTCCGTAGTTGAAGACTAGATTTCCTTGTTTGTCAAATATTTTTCCGCTTGACGCGTAGATATCGCCACGCAAGAAAAAATGTTCCTTTTTATGTTTGAAACCGATAGGATTTCGCGGTGCATTTTCCATGTCTATTTTTTGCGCTATCGTGAATTGACAGGCAAAAGAGAAAAGTAAAATTGTGATAATATTCTTCATTCGTGCTAAATTGTAATAGTGGTTTTTATATTTTTTTGAAGGTATTCATGTATTCATCACAGGCATGAATTTTTACAGGCAATCGACTGAATACTTCTGTGGATAATTTATTTTTAAGCAAGGTGAGATAACTGATTACTGTATTGTTTTCTACCATTTTTTTATCCAAGACAAGTTTAAAAATGTAGGTCATATTCTCTCTGTCCAATTCCACAGTTTTTTCGTTAGTATCGTCTGAGAAACCATAATCAATCAAGAAATCACGTAGTTTTTCTGCATCTTGTTGCATTACTTTTTTTGTGTACCGAATTTCTGTGGCTTTCGCCATAAGCGATTTTGCAGCATCTTTTAGCGCATATACTTTTAAGGTCTTGAATTGATTGTCGCACACATGAAAATCAATAGGTAATTTCATGTAGTTTGAAAGTTCTCTTGGCATTTGTTTGAATGAACTTTCTAAAGAAGCATCATTTAAAAATTCCTCTTTTATGACCATTTTAAACACATACGTATTCCCTTCTTTTACAAACTGAACCGATTTGGTGTCGCCAGTTGCAAATCCAGATTCAATAAGACTTTCGCCTAGTTTTTCTACTTGTGTTTCTGTAATCCCATCTTTGTAATATACTTCTGTACCGTTGTACACTTTCTTTTTACCAAAATTTGAGCAAGATGTTGTGAGTGCGATCACAAGAAATAGTATTCCTAATTTTCTCATTGTTTGTAAGTATTGGTGTGACTGAATTGTTTTTCAGTGATGTTCAAAATTCACTTTTTTGTATAGATTGTACAATACGATAAACTGCGTATTTTCTGTGTAGTTACTTCTTTTTACATTTTGCTTCAAAACGTCTTTTATTACCTGTATACCCTAGCTTTATTGCTTTTTCCCAGTTTTTACAAGCGTTTTTCAAATCGCGCTTCATATCGTATACATTTCCTTTGTTTGCATAGGCTTTTCCATACGACGGATTGAAAATTGTTGCCTTTTCAAAATAACTCATGGCAATGTCAAGCCTTCCTTTTTTCGCATAACAAACGCCCATACTATTGTATACTTCCGATTGTTTTTCATCAATAGCAACCGATTTTTCATAGTCTTTTAAAGCGTCATCAATAAAACCCATTGCGTCATGTGCGCCACCGCGATAGAAGAATGCTTTGTCATGTGTTGGCTGTAATTCAATTACTTTTGAATAATCAGCAATGGCAGCTTTGTAATTTTTATAATCTGCGCCTGCATTTTGCTTGTTGATCAACGCCGTGTGAAATCCTGCTTTATAAAAATAAGCGTCTATCAGCGTACTGTCTATAGCAATTGCCTGTTTGCATAGTTTGATACCTTCTGCAAATTTTCGCTGTTCTTTTTTCACTAAAGCTTCGTCGAGTAACGATTTTGTGTTTTGCGCATTTGAGAAAGAAATTATTCCTAAAAAGAGAAATATACATAGCTGTTTCATATCGTAGTATTTAGCATCTAAAATTCCGCTTTTATACTTCACATAACAATACGACATATTGCGTATTTCGCAGTTAATTTTTCAATAGTAATTGCTTCTAAAAATAATCAATGTATTTTTTAGAAGTACATAAATCTCACAAAATTATGTTCAGATTTTTATGACTTTACATTAACAATTATCATGAGTTTCAAAATTTGCATCAAAATTCACTTTAGCTACAATATTTACAAACTTCACAATAGACATTCGTTACATTTTATTTTTACTCACACATTATTTTGTTTAACCTTTAAAAATAATGGTTAAACACTTAGAAACCTCCAAAAATACAAACAGGTATTACTACGTACAAAGTGAAAAACGAATATTCCTACTTTTAAGAATTATTAATCTAAAATTAAAAACAATGTTTAAATCCAATTCTAACTTACTAAATTACATTGGTTTGTTAATGCATAACGATGATGCATTACATCAATTTTTAGTGGATCCGATTCAAGCGGAAGAAAACCATGGAATCACTAAGGCCGAACGTGCTGTGCTTCGAAGAACTGTAGCACATTTAAGTAACAACTCTAAAAACGGATATTCTGTTGCGAGACAATTAGGATCGTACAGACGCTCTTTACGATTGTTACAAAATGTATTGCATCACGTAGGTTCTAAAATGGTTCAAGATTCGCAAACGCATCCTGATGCTTCCGAAAGTACGTATTCATTCTCTATGATTTTCAACTTTCCAAACGATGTAGGTTCTGGCCCAGTAGACTTTACGTTTAAAACGAATGCGGACGTTGATCAAGTAGGTGGCCCTTATGCATGGGCAACACCTGTATACAATGTAACATTAGACAACCCAAATCCTACGGTGAAAGATGTGTATGATGCCGTAAATGAAAAGTACTTTGCAACTCCAGTAATGCCGTACGAACCTGTAATAATTGACAAGGCAGAGTATGTAAAGGCGATTATTCCATTAGGTGTATATCCTGTGACCGCAGATTTAAGTAAATATACAACTAGTGATGATTATGTATTCTGGTTCTATTCTATCAATGGTAGAGCAGACGGAAATATCTCTGGAAATAGTGGAAATATCGGAGAATCGTTTGCTACAAAGACACTAAATCCTGGTGACACTGTGTTTTGGCAGTTAATTGCGCCAGATGCACAATATCATTTCCTACCATGTAACTAAGTCACTAACTCATAATAGTACTGAAAAATTACATGCTAAAAGTCAAAGTGTATGCTTTGGCTTTTTTGTGTTGGTATGCTTTTTGTGTGAATTACATCTGTAATTAACGATCCAATGAAAAAAATTATAACTTTCTGTATTTGTATATGCTGCTTATCGTTTCTACAAGCACAACATTGCCAATATGATGCATTGAGCATTGTAGGTATATTTCCGCATACTACAGATACGTACACACAAATGTATACGCGTCTTTGACAGATGATGTCAGAGGTATTTTATTTTTTAAAAATTAAGGTTCCGCGTTGATATTCACACACAGCTGCTACGTTAGAAAGGTGTTTGTATTTTTGTATAATATCTGGATGAATCGCTTCTGCTGGCAACGGATTGTGCGCTCGGTAATTTTCTCCTGTAAAGTCTACTACCTGCAAATTGTTTGCTTCACATAACTCCAAATAATATACATACGACAAGCGATTGGTATACGCAATGTCGTTGCCAGCCCAAAAATTCCACGTGTTGTCAGCATACCTCAAAAAGTTAAATTCAGAAATATTTTTATCCTGAAAAAATCCTGGATTAGCAAAATGATCTATAAAGTTAATCGTGTGTACGGCACAACCATCTTTACGTAACCAATGTTTCATTTTGGGAAATAATTTTTCTAAAAATTCGGGTGGAATATGCTCAAAAACAACCTGCGAACACATATAATCAAACGTACTATGTGTCTTTTCAATAGCTTCTAAGGTATATTTCGGAATGTACGTAATAGTGCAGTAGTCAAGCACTTTTTCGAGTGTTTGAAACGATTGAATGTCTGTTAATTTTTGTTGAATGTCTGATATTGAACGTTTTCCCTTTGCTGCTATGGTTTGAAGCAAGGCTTCATCACTCAAATACTGTACTTGTTTTTGAAACGTTTTGATAGAAACATCTTTGGAAATATCAACAGTAACAATCTTGTCAAAACCTAACAAAAACAATACTACAGGCGCAATCAGCGAATAGCCTGTTCCAATTTCTAAAGCTGACTTTTTACTGTTGCTATTCCATTGAATTTGAGAAGCTTCAAACTTTCGAATACATTCATAAAACTGATACAAACACACGTTTTTATGATAGTCTTTAACAAGTGTCGCTGGAATATGGTTGAGCCGATCGCCAATTTTTGTAAAATGCAATACTTTTTGCAAACTCGCCTTTATTTTCCAATGCATACGATATTGATTTTTAATCTTCTTTTTTTGTTTAGTTTTTACTAATTTTGAATAAACAAAAGTGGATTTTTTTCCAGTTTTTGCAATCATATGTTAATTTTTTTAACTAATTTTAACATATCTATAACATAATTTGCGGATGGTGTTAACCGACATGATACTAAACACATCCATAAGCACGTTGTTAGTTTATAACCAAATTAATCAAAAATCGAAATTACTAAAAACTATTTTCTGTTTTGAAAGAAGTACATAAAAATCTACATTTATCACTATCTACAGTTGCCATTTTAGTAGTTGGTGTCACTTACGGACTTCATCCGAGTACTTTTTTACCACTTTTCTTCGATTTCAATGTAGAAGGTACCGACCTTAACCATGTATTTAGAGCAATGATGGGTTGTTATTTTGCATTGGGAATTTATTGGGGCTACAGCATTCTTTTTCAAAAGCACTGGCGAAGCGCTACCTTTTCCGTAATCTTTTTTATGGGCGGATTGGCAGCAGGACGCTTACTCAGTATGTTGGTCGACGGCATTCCGTCAACGGCATTTACAGTAGGCACTTTTTTAGAAATTCTATTTGTAATTTGGGGAATTTATAATTTAAAAGTTTACGGAAAAGAATAATTATTTTTCCAACGAAAACATAAATTCACTTCCAACGCCCATTTCAGACTGTACTTTTATAGTGCCACCTAAGTTTGTCACTACTTTTTTAACCGTTGCCAAACCAATTCCTGTACCTGCATTTCCGTTTTTGTCTGTTTTTTGTGCTGTGGCGAATAGTTCAAAAATTTGTTGTTGATCTTTTTCAAGAATTCCAGAACCATTATCAGCTACGTTAAATTGATACCGCTTTGCTGTTTCTTCTATAGAAATCGTGACTTTTGAAATCGGTTTGTCATTGTATTTGATGGCATTCGACACTAAATTTAAAAGTATTTGCATCAATGCTGCTTTGTTCACATAAAGAGTTTCCAAGGTAGTTTGAAACTTAATTTCTACCGTATCATCGCTGTTGAGAATGTTTTTAATTGCTGTAATGATGGATGAAATTGCTACAGATTCCTTTTCTTTTTTAAGGTCAGTATCCGCTTTGTAAAATTGTAAAATTCCATCAATATATCCGCGCAACGAATCGGAAGAAGATTTTATATATTCCAAATACTGTAAGGTATCTTCAGACAAATCTTGATTTTCATCTTCTACTAATTGAATCAACATTTTTATTTGCGCCAACGGTGATTTTAAATCATGAGAAACTACACCTGCAAAGCGTTGCAACTGCAAATTTCGTGTTTGTAAATCTTCTTGTAGTTTTTGCAATTGCTTATTTTTATAACGTTCTTCAAAAAGACTGATCACCTGTTTTGCCATCGATTTCAGTGCGTCTTCTTGTGCTTTTGTCAGTTCTCTCGGTTTGGTATCGTACACGCACAAAGTTCCTAATTTATAACCTTCTGGATCAACTAACGGAACGCCTGCATAAAAAATAGCACTATGTTCGGATACGAGCGGATTGTCATGAAAACGTTCATCTTCACGCGCATCGTGCACAACCATCATTTCTGTTTCTGCGTTAATGGCATGTCCACAAAATGATATGTTTCTGGGCGATTCACTAAACGGAACACCGTGATGCGATTTTAAATAATTTCGATCGTGATCTAATAGTGTAATGAGTGAAATTGGCGCTTCGCATATATAACTCATTAAAGCGGTAATATTGTCGTAACTTTCTTCGGGAAGTGTATCTAACAATTGGTATTTTTCAACGGCTTTTTGTCGTTGCGCTTCATTTTTAGGGAATATTGGGGAAATCATTATATGTGTAAATTGATATAAATACAGTTTTAAAATTTGAAGACACAATAATTTCTGTAATCTTAATTTTTATTTTTGTGTGATGAAACAATGAAATACAATTCATGTTTGAAATATAAAAATATGCGCGTTTTGTCGTATTTTTACAGTGATTTTAGAAGGCATTTTTATGAAAAAAGAAGCGTACAAAATTTATATTGTTGGTGCAGGAATTAGCGGATTGATCGCTGCAAAAGTATTAGAAGCAAACGGATATCATCCTGAAATTATAGAAGCTACCGACCGAGTTGGCGGACGTGTAAAGACCGATATTGTAAATGGATATCAACTCGATCACGGTTTTCAAGTATTGCTCACGTCGTATCCTGCTGCTCAAAAACATTTAGATTACAACGCACTCGATTTACAAAAATTTCTTCCTGGCGCAACTATTTTTACGAAAGGAACACAAAAAACTATTGGCGATCCGTTGCGAAATTTTTCTTTACTATTTCCTACGTTGTTGTCTGGTATTGGAAATTTTTCAGACAAACTGAAAGTACTCAAACTTAATTCAAACTTAAAGAAAAAATCATTAGACGATATTTTTGCACAGCCAGAAACAACAACGCTCGCACATTTGCAAACATTAGGCTTTTCAAACGAAATGATTACAACCTTTTTCAAGCCGTTCTTTAGCGGAATTTTTCTAGAACCTAACTTAGAAACCTCTAATAGAATGTTTGAGTTTGTTTACAAAATGTTTGGCGATGGTTTTGCTGCATTACCTAAAGCTGGAATTGAAGCGATTCCAAAACAACTACAATCAAACTTGAAACACACAAAATTTCACTTCAATACACGTGTAAAAACCATTGAAGATGGAAAAATAACGTTAGAAGACGACACCGTTTTAGAAAGTCATTTCACCATTGTTGCCACAGAAGCAAGCCAGCTAATTTCAAACTTGAAGTCACAAGAAACTGCTTGGAAATCTTGTGAAGCCTTGTATTTTGAAACGTCCAAACGCACGATTTCTAAACCGTTAATTGGCTTGGCAGCAGATGAAACGCTGTTAGTAAATAATATCTTTTTTCATCATAGTTTGCCAACAGTTTCCAAAGGTGATAAAGAGTTGTTGTCTGTAACCATTGTGAAAGATCATAATTTATCAGAAGAATTTTTAATCAAAAAAGTACAAGAAGAATTGCAACAACAGTGTGGCATTGCCAATTGTACATTTTTGAAACGCTATATAATTCCGAAAGCATTGCCCAATTTGCAACAATTGCAATACAGTATGTCGCCATCAGAAACACGTTTGACAACACAAGTTTTCCTGGCAGGAGATGTGCAATTAAACGGTTCACTTAATGCTGCAATGATTGCTGGAGAAGCCGCTGCACTAGGCGTTATTGAAGCCTTGGGAAATTTGGTAAATCCAGATCATTTAAAATCTGAATATTCATAAAGTTAGCGGTGTTTGGTCTTGTGTTTGTCTCTTTGTTGGTTTGAAATATCATTGCGAACGAAGTCAAGCAATCTGCTTCAAAAAGTTTAGCACTGTGAATGAAAACTATGATCGTCTCATCGAGAGGTTTTTGTAATGAAATAAAGAAAAATTGTATCGAGATGTGCTCATAACTATACGCTTTCAAAGAATTTTAAAACGAAATAGGTAACTTCTTCATTCTCATTTCTCAATACCATTCACATCAAAGCCACTTTTTTCTGCGGAAGAAGAGTAATAATGCCAAGAAAAGAACCACCA
This sequence comes from uncultured Kordia sp., assembly GCA_964535135.1. Lineage (GTDB taxonomy): Bacteria > Bacteroidota > Bacteroidia > Flavobacteriales > Flavobacteriaceae > Kordia. The sequence continues at coordinate 8,563 of CAZHSA010000032.1, read as the reverse complement.
TAATTCCCCACAAAATAAAGTATCCATATTTTGAATGCAGTTCGGGCATGTTGTCAAAGTTCATTCCGTAGACGCCGACAATAAACGTGAGCGGAATGAAAATGGTTGAAATGATGGTCAATACTTTCATGATACCATTCATTTTGTTGCTCATGGTTGTCATGTGCATGTCCATTAATCCCCAAACCATTTCGCGATACAAATCTATATTATCGTTGATTTGCAGAATGTGATCTTGTAAATCTTTTAAGTAATCATGTGTTTTTATAGTGATGAGTTTGGACTCCAATTTTACAATCCGACTGATGACTTCTCGCGACGGCAAAATATTTCTGCGCAAGCGCAATAATTCATGTTTTAGGTATTGAATGTCTCTCGAAATTCCGTCGCGCGAACTTTCTAAGAACAACTCATCTTCGGTGATTTCTACTTTGGTTCCAAACGATTCAATAACCACAGCGTAGTTATCAATAATGGCATCCATGAGTGAAAACGCCAAATAATCGGCTCCGAAATTACGCAATCGGCTTGCTTGATTTTGGAAACGTTGACGAATCGGCTGAAAAATATCTTCCTCCGTTTCTTGAAATGTCAACACATAATCGGTTCCAATGATAAACGAAATGTGTTCCGTAAGCAGTTCGTTTTGTTTGTTGTGATAGAGCATTTTTAACACGACAAATATGTAGTTTTCAAACTCGTCAATTTTTGGACGCTGATTGGTATTTACAATATCTTCCAATATTAACGGATGAATTTTAAAATATTCGCCGATTTTGGTAATATCAGTAGCATTGTTTAATCCGTTGACATTGATCCACGTAACACGATTGTTGCCTTTGGTATTGAGTATGTTTTTTATTTGCTTGGTTTCATACGTGTTGTACGCTTCCGCCGTGTATTCATGAACTTCCAATAAAGTTTCTAAATTTTCTTTATCGCCCATGTACACAACTTCACCAGGAGCTTTTCCTAAACTTTTGGAAGCAATTACTTTTTTAGGTTTCTTAGCTTTTTTGAAAGGCGCGCGCAAATTGTGAGTTTTTTAATGCTTAATAAGCTAAATATACTGAATATATTGATACTGTTACGATTCGTCTTCGCTTGTCGTTGTTGTTGGCGTATCTTGTACAGCTGTTTCTTCCGTTTCTTCCGAAGTTTCCTTTTCGCCTAAAATTTCAATTCCTTTTTGCATTACGAGCGAGTTTGGCAATGAAATATGCTGTCCTGAATCTGTTTTGATGAAAAAGTAAAATGCTGTAATATTCTTTACTTCGCCTGTCCAATCGTAATCTTTGTCGATAATTTGTATGCGATGTCCAATCCGCACAGGATGATAAAAGAAGAGAATGAAACACGACGTAAGGTTTGACAAAATAGACCATTGCGCAAAAAATCCGACACCTAATACGGCTAAAACCGAAGAGATAAATACGGTAAAATCTCGGAATTGAATTCCCCAAATAATTGCTAAAATGATTCCTGCAATTATATAAATAATGAAGAAACAAATGTTGAATATTACTTTTCTACGATTGATTTCAATAGCTCTTACAAAACTGAATTTTCGTATAGATTTCTTGATCAAAATCATGATTACTATCATCACTACAACAAGAATAATGGTGAAAAATAGTTTGGTTTCTAGTATATTCATAACGGTTTATTTTACCTGTTTTTTTGATGCGATTTTCATCTATATAAACGTTTACGCTGTTTTAGCGATTATTTTAATATATTGAATTTCAATTTGTTTCCTTTTGAAACTTCTCAAAATTTATATAGTCAAATGTAACTAAAAAAAGTACAGTTAGCGATAAAATCTAACTGCACTTTTAAGAGAATTTTGGGTGTTATTTTTAAGCATCTTCCAACACTTCTTTTTCAACTTTTGAAACATTTAGTGTTTGATCATCAAATTTCAATGTTCTAATTGGGAACGGAATATTAATGTCCTCTTCCACAAAAGCTTGTTTTATCTTTTTGATTGCTTTACTTTTTGCTTTCAGCTTTTCTAGGGCATTTTCGGCATCAATCCAAAAACGACATAAGAAATTAATGGAACTTCCTCCAAATTCGGTAAAGTAAAACTCTACGGCTTCTGCATTTTCAATTTGTTCAAACGAATCGGCAATAACGCCCTTAGTTATATATTCTACTTTTTCTAAGTCAGATTCATAACCAACTCCACATTCAAGTGTCACACGCATACGCGTTGTCAAAGAATAGTTTTTTATAGGATTCTCCAAAATGGTTTTATTAGGAATCACCACAATGTTATTATCGGCTTCTTTCAAGACTAAATAATTCAACGCAATATCAATTACTTCACCTGCATATCCAGTAGTTTCTACCCAATTTCCGAGTCGTATGTTTTTTCTAAATGATAATACAACTCCCGAAATTGTGTTGGAAAGTGTGCTTTGCATCGCCAAACCTATTACAATACCAGATATTCCTGCTCCAGCTAATAAACCTGTGATAGATTCTCCTAAATTCATAACACTAAGTGCTAAAAATAATCCGAGCAATACCGTAAAAGCAGAAATAACTCTTGATATTAATTTAGCAACAGCTTTCTGTCGTATGCGTCCTTGAATTAGTTTTAAGGTAATTTTATACACAAAACGTGATATAAAATAACTAATACATAAAACTAAAACTGCCACCGCAATGTTGGGTAAGTTTTCTATGAATAGCACCCACCAACTTTCCAGTTTTTCAGTGAGTATTTTTGTTGTTGATTTTATTCCTTCCTGCATGTTCTTTTCTTTTTTTTATGTGATGATTTATTTCGTGTTGGGACTTTGATTTTCTTTTTCGAGAAAAGCTTTTTTAGTATTGATTATATATGTGCTTTTTTTGATGCTATACTCTAGTACGTCCTGTAACCAATGAAATGACAAACAGTACCAAAAACACAAAGAATAAAATTTTTGCAATTCCTGCGGCTGTTCCTGCAATTCCACCGAAACCTAAAATTCCAGCTATTAAAGCGATAATAATAAAAGTGATTGACCATCGTAACATAGTATATAGTTTTTAAAGATTAATAATTTGATTTTGTTTGATACAAATGTACGCCGAGTACACTATTCTGCTTTGCTAGATCAATTTTTATGTTGACGCATTTGTGAAGCGTTTTTGTGTGAATTTGGGCTTTTTTACACTAAAAACATCCTTTTTTGAGTCAAAAACAGCTCATTTTGCATCAAATGGGTTAAGATGAATTTTAAAAGAGTTAAGCAATATGCTGCATAAATTTTACTTTTGAATGAACTGAAAAATGAACGTAGATGAATTGCTTTTGCACAGTGATTTACACAAAAAAAGCATTAAAATATGAATTACGAATTATCAAATACAGCCAGCAAAACACATATTGAGTTAACTTTTGGGCTGTCTTTAAAATATCCTAATATTTACAAACCACGCTTAGTGATTAAAGGACATAAAGAACAATCAATTCCTATGATTACTATGGAAGAACCGAATTTAATTTCGGAAGGAATTTGGGGAATTTTACCTCAAAATTTTGAAGGTGACTGGAAAAAATTTCAACAAATTAAAACAACATTACACACCAATAAAAACGAAATACAACAATCTGTTTTGTATAAAGAAGCACTTACAAAACGTCGTTGCCTAATTTTGGTAACCGGATTTTATGTACATCATATTATTGAAAATGAAGTGGAAAGTTTTTTGGTAGAAAAAGAGCCTTTAAAACCATTTGCACTGGCAGGAATTTATAATGTTTTGGAAGATGGATTTTTAACTTGTACTGTGATTAATACTGAAATTAACGACACCTTGTCTTCCGAAACCAATTTGTATCATCAGATGCCATTGGAAATTCCTTCGCTGTTTAAAAATATGTGGTTACACCCAAAAACAGCTGTAGCAGATATTGAGAAAATTATTGATAAACCGTATGCGACAAAATTCAAAATTCAAAAAATAGCTTCATAGCATTACGCAGAAATTCTAGCTTTTTGTTTGTTCTTTAAAAACTCACTCGGACTGATGCCATATTTACGCTTAAAAATTTTAGAAAAATAACTGCGACTGCTCAACCCGATCGTATAAACAATCTGCGAAATATTCAAATTTTGATCTTTATCATTGATCAAATCTCTTGCCTTTTCCAAACGTGCGTGCCGAATGTATTCTGTAACGGTTCGCGCATATAAATACTTAAACCCTTGTTGCAACTTTGCTTGTGTAAGCAAGGTTTTTTCTGCTAATTGTTCTAAGGTGTATTCTTTAGATACTTCTTGTGAAATTTCTTCTGCTACTTGGCGAATTGTGTCTAATTCATCAATTGCCAACGGCGCTTTATTTTTTCTCGCTTTGACGTCTTTCGTATGTTGAATCATGTGTAACGATAAAATTTGATACACAATACCTTCAATCATCATAATACGAATCATGCCTTTTTGTTGGATGTTGTTTAAAGAATCAATCAACTCTGCCAATTGCAAATTGTACGTTCCTTGGTATACAAAACGATTTTCATGATACGAATCGTGAAATACTTCATACAATTGCTGATTCAAAATAGAAGCATCATTCAAACGCTTTCGGATAAACTTGACGCGACTTATTTGCACCACATTAATATGTAAATACTGATCTTTCGGAAAATATCCATGATTAAATCCACCACTTTTTGAAGTAATGATTGCTGGCTGTAATTCTTCTAACGCTCTACGCTTTTCTTCATCGTGAAAGCGATGCTCGCAATAACCTTTCAAACAATACGTAAAGTGAATAGGATTGTATTCGGAAGCATCCATGATCAATTCTATTTCTTCAAAAAAAGTAATATTATATTCCAACAGACTTCCGCCCCATTCAAATGTAATAAAGTGAATGGCACCTTTGGCAATAGTATTATCAATTTGCAAAATATGTTCGCCCCATCTTTCTATAATAGTACCACCAATTGCTTCTTGTATTTGTTGTACAGTTCCAGCAGTATCTTCTGCGGTAATGCGGATTATTTTCATAAATGCGTTCGGTTGATCAAAGTTTTTTTAAACGATTTTCAAAGTTACTAAAAGTATTCATTGCATGATATGTGAATTGTGAATGAATATGCGTTAATGATTTTAGGATATGAGCAAAGATGATTTTTTTGTGTAAATTACTTTTGTAACAGAATCAAAATAACTAAAAACAATGAAAACTATTAAAACACTTTTAACCCTTACTTTTTTAATTATAGCAACTTCTGTAAGCGCACAACAAATGTCTAAAAATGCCATCGGATTGCGAATTGGTGATAATGACGGACTCGGTGCTGAGATTTCGTATCAAAGACATTTGAATGCTAATAATCGTTTGGAATTCGACTTAGGATTTAGAGATCGTAACGATGTAGAAGCGTTTAAACTCGTAGGACTGTATCAATGGGTAAAACCAATTGATGGAAATTTTAACTGGTATGTTGGTGCTGGTGCCGGACTTGGCTCGTATGATACGCCTGTAAGTGACGGAACATTTGCATTGGCAGCTGGAAATGTAGGAATTGAATATAATTTTGACTTTCCACTATTGATCTCACTTGACATGCGACCAGAACTCTCTTTTGATGATGCCTACAGCGATGATCTAGATTTAGACATCGCCTTGAGTATTCGCTATCAATTCTAATCATATTTTTAGTTTACTACATACAATGAAAGCGATATAATTCAAAATATCGCTTTCATTTTTTAACGCATTACACGCTTCTAATTTTCAAAAAAACGTTTTAAAAAGTTTAATACTTAGTTGAAACATTTATCTTTCACTAAAAAAACATATACATGTCAAATACCATCCGAATTTTACTCTGCTTCCTCAGCTTCTGTTGTTCAGAAGTGCAGGCGCAGTTGAGCGATTTGGCACGTATAGATTACACTCTTATTCCCAACGCAAAATCGAATGTAGAATATTCAAGATTTAGAGCTTTATTCAATTATCCAATTAAAATAAAAGACGACGACAGTTATTTGTTTTTAGGATTGGATTATAGCAATATTCACTTGCGATCGGAAATAGATTTTCCGTTTGACACCAGAGATTTGAATGATTTTCAACTGCTTGATTTTAGTATTTCATACACTACACCATTAAAAAACGATTGGCGATTAGCTGTCCGATTTCAACCAGGATTTAGTACAAATTTAGTCGCAGATGCTTTGAGCATCAAAGATGTTGTACTGTCGGGAACGGTTGTGTTCATCAAAAAAGGGAAAATGTATCACGGCAAAGCGCAGAAATTGGTGTTAGGTGTTACGTATGGTGGAAACTCAGGATTTAATTTCCCATTACCATTTATCAGTTACTATCGAAAATTTCGCCCAAATTGGTCTTATAATTTAGGAATTCCGAAGACAAATTTGCAATACTTCATCTCAGAAAAACACCGTTTAAAAGCTTATGCACAGTTAGATGGTTTTACGTCCAACTTACAACGAGAAGTCCCAATAATAAACGGAGAAGCTGCAGGAAGCATCAATTTATCACTGATTTTGACAGGATTGCAATATGAGTATCATTTTACCAAACAACTACAATTTTATGCGCGTGCAGCGTACATTCTTACCACAAACAACGAACTTCGAAATGACAGTCGAGATGCTATTTTTTCGTTAGATAACGAAGCAAAAATCTACTTACGATCTGGAATTAAGTTTAAGATTTAGTCGTTTATTTGATATTCCATATTCACCACAGCATTTGCGTTAATCAAAACATCATATCCGTCAAGCGAAACGGCATGCACTCCGTATCTTTACAGTAAATAAATTATTAATAAAAAAACATATCTATTATGAAACAAGGAAAAGAAGATTTTAAATTCATTAAAAACCCCGAAAACACAGAACAACGCAACTATATTTTTCAAAAAAACAAGAAGACTAAAACCGCATTTTATTTTGTAGCTTCTGTTTTAGTATTCTTAATTGCTGCTTTGTTTGCGACCGCATTTGCACTGTAAAAAACAATTAAGGTTGTTTTTCACTCAAGTATTTCCAATACCGTTTTGGCACATGCCGCACATGCAACAACATATTTTTTCTAGATTCGATATTGGTACTTTTAAAATAGTTTTGCCACAATTCTTGAAACGCTAATTCTTCTTCCGCGAAGAAATCTTCCGAAGTTTTAGTAAAATCGAATTCTTTCGGAAAATCCATAACAATGGTTTCTACTTCCTCTAAATTGTAATACAAACCATATTTTCGTTTGATGTCATAAATTACCCATTTTTGGTCTGCATAGCGTGATTTAAAATGCTTTGCAATCAAAGGCAACACATTAAAATCGGGTGCTATATTTGAAAAATACAAGCCATCTTTTGTCAACTTGAAACGTACAAAAGCTTCCATCCGATGCTTTTCACGACCGACATTTCTAGTAATTTTTGATACTTTTAAAACGGTAAGATTTGAGAAATCTTTTTCGATATTTTCTGTAGCTGCGAAAACCTGCTGAATATAATCGAGCAATAGATTTTCAATCGAAATAATTTCACTTAAAAAAGAATAATACAATTGATTTCGTCCATACGAAGTCAATTTTTTTTTAAGTCCATTCCACACGCGATCTGCGTGTTTTTTATTGGTAATAATTTCTTCAGTTTCGCCAAAAAAAGAAGGTTGTACATTCGCTTCTCGCTGAATATCAACCTGCGAAAGTTTTTCTTCGTATACTTTAAAAACTGCACTTAAAAATCCTTCAAACGAACCGTCGTATACCAATACTCTTTGCATTATCCGAATAAATTTAACTGATTGCTCGTAGCTTGACGAAACTTACTTTTGGAGTTTTGCAAAATAATCCCTTTGATTCTATTAGGTTCCAAATCGCGTCGCTCAAAATCGTTAGAATTGCAGATGATGAAATATTTTGCTCTGTTCAATGCTACACCTAAACGTTTTAAATGTTCCCAATTCAGTTGACGAAATTTTCGCGCGTTTAAAATTTTATATACAGACGTCATTCCCAAACCTGGCACACGCGCCAACATACGTTTGTCTGCACGATTGACATCTACAGGAAATTCATGAATATTGCGCAATGCCCACGACAATTTTGGATCAATATCTAAGTCTAAATGTTGATGTGTTTCGTTCACAATTTCATGCACATGAAACCCATAAAAGCGCATTAACCAATCGGTTTGATACAGTCTATTTTCGCGCAACATGGGCACATCGCTTCCTATTTGCGGCAAACGACTGTCGTAACTTATCGGCACATAGCCCGAATAATACACACGTTTTAGGTTGAATTTTTTATAGAAGAAATTAGAAGCCGTCATGATTTGATAATCATTTTCGCCACTTGCGCCAATAATCACAACGCGGAGCTTATCGCCCATGCTCGGTAAAATCATTATGTCGTCCTTTTGGATTTGTCACTTTGGCAACGTTTGGAACAGTATTTTACCTCATCCCAGACGCGTTCCCACTTCTTCCGCCATGTGAAAGGCCGCTCACAAGTGACGCAAATTTTTGTTGGAAGGTTTGTTTTTGCATGCGCCATGAGAACCATACGTTTCGCAGAG
>CAZHSA010000031.1:14711-19884 GCA_964535135.1 uncultured Kordia sp. | reverse complement strand
AAACGATGCTTATGATTGGAAAATACCAACAAGACGTCTAACATGGGATCATTAGGAAAGTTGACAATTAATGGGCGACCGTCAATTTTTTCAGCAGTAGCATCCGTTGAAATCTGTCCGTGTGATACTATTTTTTTGCCATTAATCCATACTTCTGATGCTGCCAACGATCTCGAAATATTGAGGACTAAATTGTCCGTTGCTTTTTTCTTGATGAAGAAGCGATAGGTTCCATATCCTCTTGGTTCGTCATATTTTTGGGTAGAAACCATCTTTGCCAAATTAATGGTGTCGCTAACGAGTAAATTTTCAGGATCATAACTTCCATCTGTATCCAATGGCCATTGTTTCCAATACAATAAACCTTCGCCACGCAAGTAAATTTGTGGATCTTCTGAAAAATCGACTTTTGTAAGATCAAGTGTGCCATTTTCAAAAATAGGTTGTTTACTATGTGATACACAACTGCATTGTAGCATTGCAATGATCAGCAGTATCAAAACCCAAAAGTTCTTATGTATTTTGACCGTACTATTCATTTTGCATATCTACCTATTCAGAATTTTAAAAGTGTGTGAGTTGCCTACAACTTTATCAACATATAAATTCTCAATTGCAGCATTGCTTTTGTTTGTTGTTGTCATTTGATATTCAATAGAAACGATACACATGAAAATGCTTTGGTATAAAGTTTATGGTGTTTATGAATTACAAATATAAAATTTTATGTGTATTAATTTTTGGATTACACAAGTATATCATTGCCAAAAATAAATGTCAAGCAATGTCATCCAGAAATAAACTGATCGCCTTTAAATCTTGAACCAAAAAGTTCGACTTTAGAAACCTTGGGGGTACTGAGAAATTTTTTCTTAAAATTAAATCCTAACAGAAATGTTGGGATTTTTCTTTTTTATTCTACAGGTTTTTAAATGGTATTCATTTGTTAAAAATCATACATTTTGTATGATCTATTTTCTCTCTTCCACCATTACTTTAGTGCTTATTAATTTTAAATCATTTAGATATGAAAAAAAGAAATCTTAAATCGTTAAAACTGAACAAAAAAGCTATTTCTAACTTCTCTATACACAAATTGACAGGAGGCGGAATAAAAAGGTCCGAACGTCGTGCAGGAGATTGTAATTATTCAAGAGCGCATCCGAGTCATCCAAACGATGGCGGATATTGTGTGGGTCCAAATATAACTGAAAACGGAACAAGACCTACGGACGCAAATATGTAGATAACATATACACAAGGAAAGTACATCCAGCTTTTCCTAATTGAATACAAAATAACAAGTGAACTTAGGTTCGCTTGTTATTGTTACATTTCATCATTCTACATGTAGATACCTTTCAAAATACGCTTCGTTATTTCTTTTACTATTAAACAGTTCAATAAAGGTGAGGTTCAAATATTAATAAATATGATGCCACTAATAATGGTTTGATGTCCTCTAAAATTTCTCCTATAGTTTTCAAATTATCATACAATAAGTTCTATTTTAGAAACCTACGGAATACGCGATCTGAATACTAACTTTTGTAGTTGGTCTATTTTACGCTTACAATTCATAAATTCCGAGTCTCATTACTTTTTAGAAACCACCCATGTATATATATTTGATTCACTAATTTTTAAAATTATTCACATGAAAAAAAGAAATCTTACATCTTTAAGACTTAACAAAAACTCTGTATCAATTTTGAGCAACCTTAATGGTGGTGCTGCAAATAGAAGCGCAACGAATACCGAAGTATTATCATGTCTTAAACCAACTGAAGCAAAAAATTGTAAACCTATTCGTTACACAAACACCTATTGTGGTAATGATTGCGTAGGAGCAACTGGTGCTTTTTGTTAAAAGTTGATCAAAATAGCGAACTTCGGTTCGCTTTTATCTCCTTAACATTTTCTACCATAAGGCACAGCCATAAAATCATTTTAAATACACATTCATTTCTAAGTCAAAGGCTTTCACTTATTTTCAGATTTTACGTTTGTAAAAACTACGGTATTACCATAACAACTTGTAGTTCATTTTTTATAATTTACCAACATTAATAAATCTTTTAAAATTTTAAAATCATGAAAAAAAGAAATTTAAAGACGTTAAAACTGAACAAAAAATCAGTTTCTGAATTGAACCACACAGGAGTAAAAGGTGGAAATGGAACAAGTTACGCGCCAAATGAGTGTTGGGGAACATTACAAGAATATTGCACAGGACGTAATTGTACTCAAAATTGGCATTGTGAATGGGGAACATTTCCAGTATAGAGTTGTAAACTCATAACCAAAAGTTTAATAGAAGACGCTGTCTAAAAAGTAACAATTTCGTCTAACCGAGCCTGACTCGGTTTCTCATAACAGTTAAAAATCAACTTAATGAGATTCTGGATCAAGCCCAGAATGACGAGTTTTCAAACTTTTCAGACAGCCTTTTTTTTAGGTAAATTTCTAATTATCAATATTTTCGGAACACATTTTGTGCACTTTTTATCAAAACCGATTAAAATTGAAATTATGAACTCGATTACCAAACTACACGTTGCCACATTGTGTATGTTGGCTGTTTTGCTAGTAAATGCACAACACAATTGCCAAGAAACACTTTCTTTATTTGCCGAAAATGTTAAAAACAAACGCTTTGCAGAAGCTTCTCCACAGCTTGAACAGTTACGGAAAAATTGTGCCCAAACAAGCTATGTCATTTATGCGCGTGGCGAAAAAGTACTACATCACGAATTGAAAGAAGCTTCCAATCAAAAGCTGGTAGCTGAAAAGTTAATTCAATTATGGAAAGATCGCCTAGCGTTTTTCCCTGAAAAGACTAAAAAAGGAATGTTTCTACCAAAAATTGGCGCCTTCATGGTGAAATATGATATTGGCTCACTTACTGCGCAATATAAATGGTTTGACGATGCTTTTACAGCAGATGAAAAACACTTTACCAATCCTGTGAATTTGTACTATTATTTTGAGTTGTACTATAAAATGTATCAAGCCAAAACACACGGAATTTCGCTGGAAGATTTGATGCGAAAGTTTGAACTGATTCAAGAAAAATTTACTTCAGAAAAAGAACGATCGCCCAAAAATGCCAAAGCCATTGCTACACTTTCCAACAATATGAATGTGCTCATTGAGAAAGAAGCAACCTGCGAAACCTTGATTCCGATGTATCGAAAAAAATTGCCAACAAATCTCAAAAATGTCGATTGGCTCCGAAAAGCCGCAGGAAGATTAGACGCAAAAAATTGTAAAGAAGACGCTCTTTTTATCGAACTCGTGGAAGCTATTGATAGTGAAGCTCCTAGTGCAGAATCAAAGTTGTATTTACACAAAATTCACGAACGCAAAGGCAATTCCGCAAAAGCGGAACAGTATTTTAAAGACTATTTGAATTTAGAAACAGATACTGATAAAAAAGTAACCATATTGAATTCGAAAGGGAAAAAAGCTGAAAAGAAAGGTCAAAAATCAAAAGCGCGTTCGTATTATCTTGAGGCTTTAAAAGTGAATGCAAATTCGGGCAGTACGTATTTGAATTTGGCGCGTTTATACGGTTCAAGTGCCAACGAATGTGGAACAGACACTTTTACCAAAAGAGCCATGTATTGGAAAGCCGCAGAAACAGCTCGAAAGGCTTTGAACGTTGATAGTTCTGTAAAAACTGAAGCCAACGGATTGATTGCGAATTATATGAAATCTGCGCCAAGCAAACCTGATGTTTTCAATCAAGGGTTGAAAGGCGGCGAAAAAATTGAGATGAAATGTTGGGTTGGCGGATATGTGATTGTTCCGAAGTTATAAAAACAATTCATTTTGGGAGACTGTCTCGAAAGCTTTGAGAAACGTCATTTCGAACTTTTGAAAACAGTCTCTTTTGATATGTTAAATTTTACGCTTTTACATACACCCAACCTTTGTTACCCGATTGAAAAGTAGCTTCTACCCTTTTGTAATCAGCTACTTCGTAGGCATCAGCTTGTGCTAATTCTTCCGAAGTGATAGTGTATAAAGTTCCTGAAATGGTATCGTTAGCGTTATTGGTTTGAATGGCAATTGGATGAAATGTAGCTTCACTCATTGCCAAAACAGCTTTATCCGTAATTTGTACTTTTTCAAGCCTAAAACCTGTCAAAATATCTTTTTCTCCGTGTAAAATTCTACCGAAAGATTCCAATTGCACTTTTTCCAGTTGCAGTGTTCCGTATGAGAATAAAAAGTGTTTCACATGATCATATATTTTCCAAAAGTTCCCAAAAGTAAGTTCAACACATACCCGATACATAAAAGTAATGCAATCCAAAATTGATATTTTTGCGGTTCTTTCTTGACAAATCCGATGATTAATGCCAAAACTGCGACTAAAAATATCACAAAAGCGGTGAGTCCTATATATTCGAGACGTTTTAAAAATTGTAATTCATTTTGTGTAAAAGGATCAAATTTCATCAACAAAAAGATGACAGCAACTTGAATAATAGCAATCCAAATGGTAAAGCGAAATGCCCATTTATAAAATTTTATGGATCTCATATAGTTCGTTTTATTGTGATTATTGAGATGATAATTTTTCGTTGATGCTGTTTTTAAAAAGAAGTGCTAATACATACACTATTCCAGCTAAGAAGATATATTCTCCTGAGAAAGAATCAGCGTCCAACGCTCCATATTTTGCCAAAAGTTCTACATGAATGTTGTGTACGAGTCCGACCAAAAATACGCCTAAAGTGGTGATGCTTATTTTATGTAAAATTTCGACCACAGTATGACTAAAAAGATTTTGCAACGTCTCTTGACTCAATAAACGCGTGGCAAATAAGGCAATATACGCTTGCAATAAATATAGAATGATATAATAAAAAACGATGACTGAATAATGAAAAAAACTCGCTTCGTAATAGCGTGATAAGTCCAAACCGCGATACATATCTTTTGCGCCTTCTGCATTGTTGACACTTGCGCCGTACGACATAATCATGGCGCCAGCTTTTACCAACATCCAAATAAAAACAAGCCAAGCTAAGACGCGGATTGCTTTTAACATGAATTCGGAAGTATTCTTCATAGCCTTTGATTTTTCTTCAAATTTCGACATTTTTTATACGAATATGACGAAAGTACACATTAAAATTTAACACAAAACGAAAACCCTATA
>CAZHSA010000031.1:0-14611 GCA_964535135.1 uncultured Kordia sp. | reverse complement strand
GATTTTTAGACTCGCTATGGAGAAGTATATTTTTAACTCATAGCACGTGTAATAACAGCTGCTAGTTCATATTTAAGTTCATCCGAAAAGCCAGATAAGCCTGGAATATCGTTGTATTCTACAATATGAAGATATCCGTTTTCTTCTTCTAAAATATCAATGGCAATAATATCAGCTCCAATGGCGTTTTGCAACATTTTTAAATCGTTTACCAAAGCTTCTTCTGGCTCAAACTCTTTAAAATCAGTCGTTTCAATATTGGCTTTCCAAAATTTTCCTTTTCGCGACATTGCCCACACTTTATCGTTAATTGCAATATATCGAATGTCACGAACGTAATTGATATAAGGTTCAACAGTGATATAATCGTCGGTAACAAATAGTAAATCTTGAATGTCTTGCCATTTTTGCTCGTCTTGCACCAACACTTTTCCAAATCCGCCATGATAGTTTCCAACTTTTACCACAAAAGGAAAGTCTCTGTTCATGTTTTTCAGATCGGTTGATTTGGTAAATACATCAAAGTCAATCACTGACAATCCGAGTTTTTTAATCGTGGCAAGCATTGACAAACGATCAAATCCTGCTTTTAGTGTTACTGGAGAGTTTACACAAGGAATTCCAGCCAGCGTGATTAAATCGAGTGCTGTCGTTTGAATTTCCATGGGTTTTATCGCGCCCACGCGCCACAAAATTCCGTCAGGTGCTACCGTACCGTCTGCATCTGTTACGAATAACTTTCCTGATTTTAAGATCCAAGAAGTGTTTTGAATAGATTTCTGAACAACCTTATATGCTGGCAAGATATCTTTCCAATATTTTTCTCCGTTAACGACTAAAATTGTTTTCATCTACTAAAGTTACGCCAATTTTTCCGAATTATTTAATTCGTTTCAAGTATACTTTTCTTCCGCTACCAACGTTAATAGAAATTGTTTTTCCGTCTATCCAAGATACTTTGAATGTTCCTTCACCAGGTCTTTTTTCTTCCGAACTGATCGTAATTTCTTTCGTTTCCGTATTGTATTCCCAATTTCCGGTTCTGTCGGTTGTTTCCATGGTATTTCCACCTTTCAATTCGCCGCCTTCGATAAATTCCATCCAACGTCCGCTTGATTCTCTTACTTCACCTTCTGCATTTTCCATTTTATACATTTCCCATTTACCAACAACAGAATCCGTTTGTTGAAAAGATAAAAAACTAAAAATAGTGATGACCAAAAGAAGTGCTTTTACATGTTTCATTGTAATTGTTTTTTCATTGTTATGAAGCTAATATCAAACTTTTGCAGAAAAAAATCATAGTAAATAGGCATTAAATTTATAAAACCGCTCAAAAATTGTGTTTTTGGTTACTTTTTATGGATTGTTGTAAGATATAGAACTCACAAACTCTTTCTTATTTCATTGGTTACTGTTGATACTTTTCTGTACATTTACTACATGAAATTTTATGTAAAATACCTTCTTATTTTCCTCAGAGCTGCACTTATATCTCTTTTATTTGGTGCAAGTTGGGTAGTTACTTTTTATGGTTTTGACCAATATGCTTCTGCATATTTACAAAAATTTCGAAACGATTTCTTTTTTGATGTGGTCCTTTTCTTTTTAAGTGGATTGGTAGGCGCATTTTTGTTTTACTTAATTATGTGCTTACTGCGCAAAGTAAATTCTTCTGTAGCAAATTAATCACTGGCACTTACATTACTTAAATTGTAAGTTACATTTTGCATCAAAATGGAAACTTTAGCGTTTTCAAAAAATTGATTTTCAAACAATTATGTGAATTTTAAGTTAAAAAAGCTCGATATTTATAAATAGCGACTAGTTTTGGTTTTATAGCAATAATTTTCTTTCTAATTTTAGTGTAAATTTAAAACATAACAACATGAAAAAAAGAAAGTTAACATCACTCGTTTTGAAAAAGCAAATTGTATCTTCTCTAAATCAATCAATCATTGGTGGATCAGATAAAACAGACGTTTTTACAGTTACCTGTGCACGACCAATTGGAAATTGTACCGTTGCACTTACCGTACAACCAGAGGTTTGCAACACATTACCAAGACCTTTAAGCAATTGTACCGTTGCATATTCTGTGCAAGTTTGGTGCAACCAGTCTGTAGATGTAAAATGTTAGAAATTTTTTTTATTTTTGAGAGCTATTCGTAACACAATAGCTCTTTTTTTATTTATAATCATTCTTAATAACATTAAAGTGGTGTAAACGTGAGGAATTCCCAAGATAAAAACGTACTTTTGTTTAAGCTATTTAGAAAAAGATTGAACAGATGGATGCTGTAAAAACTAAATTTAGTATTAAGGACTTAGAAAACCTTTCAGGTGTTAAGGCACACACGATTCGTATTTGGGAAAAGAGATACGAATTATTAGCTCCCGAAAGAACTGATACCAACATACGGACATACGACTTAAAGAGTTTGCAAAAACTCCTTAACATAACCCTTCTCTATAAAAACGGATATAAAATTTCAAAGATTGCACAAATCCCAGAAGATAAAATTCATATCCTTGTTCGAGAGATCGCCACAGAAAAGAATATACACAATCAAGCATTGAACTCCTTTAAGTTGTCAATGCTTAATTTTGATTATGGCCTTTTCTATAACACCTACAATAAATTACTTTCGGAAAAATCGTTCCGAGAAATTTTTTATGACACTTTTATTCCTTTATTGAATGAATTAGGCGTTTTATGGCACACGCAAACCATCAATCCGGCGCATGAGCATTTCATTTCGAGTTTGGTAAAGCAAAAAATTATTTTAAATACTGAACGTATTCAGTCGTTAGAAAAATCAAACAAGACAAAAACGTTTGTATTGTACTTGCCTGAAAACGAGATTCATGAAATTGGATTGTTGTATTTGAATTACGAATTACAATTAAAAGGCTATCATACCATCTACCTCGGTCAAACCATTCCGATTGATAGTTTAACAAATATTCACAGCTTTTTTCCAGAACTGCATTTTATTTCATACTTTACGGTGACTCCTGCAGAGGATAAACTTGAAGATTATTTAAAAGAGTTCAGTGAAAAAATCGGTTTTGACGAACATCATTTGTGGCTTTTAGGCTATCAAGCAAAGTTTGTAAAGAACACCGAAAACTATAATAACCTTAAAGTTTTTAAGTCAATTATTGACCTAGTTGAAGAAATTTAGAATTCAATTTTATTTTTGTTTAACTTTTTACTACATTTGTTAAACAATGAAATTAAAAACTATAATTATAGGTTCTGGATTCTCATCCTTATCAGCCTCTTGTTACTTAGCACAAGCGGGATACGACGTTACAATCCTTGAAAAAAATTCTACCGTTGGTGGAAGAGCTAGACAGCTAAAACGAGATGGTTTCACTTTTGATTTAGGACCTTCTTGGTATTGGATGCCAGACGTTTTTGAACGTTTTTTTAGTGACTTCAATACCAAGCCTTCCGAGTTTTATCATTTAGAAAAATTAAATCCAGCATACGAAGTGTATTTTGGTAAAAATGATTCTATTCGCATAGAAGATACCTTAGAAAAAATTTGTGCCGCTTTTGAAGTAGAAGAAAAAGGAAGCAGCGCAAAACTTCGAAAGTTTATTGCAAACGCAGAAGAAAATTATAATGTAGCCATTAAAGATTTGGTATACAAACCTGGCGTTTCTCCTTTAGAACTCGTCAATGCAAAAACAATTACAAAGATTGGTCAATTTTTTAGCAACATTAAACGTGATGTTCGTAAAGAGTTTAAAAATGACCGATTGATTAAAATATTAGAATTTCCTGTATTATTCTTAGGAGCCAAACCGAGTGACACGCCTTCTTTTTATAGTTTTATGAATTATGCCGATTTCGGATTGGGAACTTGGCATCCGGATGGTGGTATGTACAGCATTATTCAAGCCATGGAAACATTGGCAAAACGTTTAGGTGTTACCATCAAAACGAATGAAAATGTTGTGAAGATTGATGTCCAAGGAAAAAAAGCGAAAAAAGTCATCACAGAGACTGCCGAATATGAGGGTGACATTGTGCTTTCTGGAGCGGATTATCATCATTCAGAAACCTTGTTAGATCAACAATACCGTCAATATTCTGAAAATTATTGGGGCAAGAAAACATTTGCACCTTCTTCACTCCTATTTTATGTAGGTTTTGATAAGAAGATTAAAAATGTATCACACCATACTTTATTTTTTGATGTAGATTTTGATGCACATGCACATGTTATTTACGACAAAGCATCTTGGCCAAAAGAACCGTTATTCTATGCAAATTTTCCATCAATGACGGATGCTGCGGCTGCGCCAGAAGGAAAAGAAGCAGGTTTCTTTTTAATTCCGATCGCACCAGGATTGGAAGATACGCCTGAACTCCGTGAGCAATATTTTGACATCATTATGGACAGATTTCAGGAATTGACCGCACAAAATATCACAAAACATATTATCTTTAAAGAGTCCTTTTGTGTAAATGACTTCGTAAAAGAGTACAATTCATATAAAGGAAATGCATATGGAATGGCAAACACGCTGTTGCAAACTGCATTTTTACGACCTAATTTGAAAAGTAAAAAAGTGTCAAACTTATATTTTACTGGACAATTAACCGTTCCTGGTCCTGGAGTGCCTCCAGCGTTGATTTCTGGGAAATTGGTAGCTGAATTAATCACAAAACACCAACCAAATACTCATGAAAGCTCTATTTGATTCTGTTTCTTACAACTGTAGTACGCTTGTCACCAAATCGTACAGCACCTCTTTTTCATTAGCTACAAAAATGCTGGCTCCATCCATCCGTCAAGACATTTACAACATTTATGGTTTTGTGCGCTTTGCAGATGAAATCGTAGATTCTTTCCATGAGTTTGACAAAAAATTCTTGTTAGACAAGTTTCAAGCAGATTGGGATTCAGCATTAGAACATAAAATTAGTTTAAATCCTATTTTAAATTCATTTCAACACACAGTTCACAAATACGACATTCCTATTCATTTGATTGATGCCTTTATGCGAAGTATGCGTCAAGATTTAGACAAAAAAGTGTATCTCACTGATGAAGAATATAAAGAATATATTTATGGCTCAGCAGATGTGGTTGGATTGATGTGCTTGAAAGTATTTGTAAAAGGTGACGAGCAAAAGTATGAAGAACTGAAATCTTCTGCCATGTCTTTAGGTTCAGCGTTTCAGAAAGTGAATTTTTTACGTGATTTAAAAGCTGATTTCGAAGATTTAGATCGTACGTACTTTCCAGATGCTGATTTGAAGAATTTAGACGAAGCTTCTAAACAAAAAATTATTGAAGAAATAGAACACGATTTCAAACTTGGACTGGAAGGAATTGCAAAACTTCCGATGGAAGCAAAATTTGGTGTGTTTACTGCGTATAAGTATTATTCAAAATTATTGCACAAGTTGAAACGTACGCCTTCAGTAAAAATTAAAAATACCCGAATTCGCATTCCAAATTATCAAAAAATGGCGTTATTAGCGAAATCGTATGTAAATTATCAACTAAATCTGATTTAAAAATTAAATAGCACAATGACAACCCTTATTTGGATCGCAACTTTTTTAGGAACCTTTTGTATGATGGAATTCATGGCGTGGGCAACACATAAGTATGTAATGCATGGTTTTTTATGGTCGCTACACAAAGATCATCACCACAAAGATCACGATTCTTGGTTTGAACGAAATGACGCCTTCTTTATTTTTTATGCTGTAGTAAGTATGGGCTGTTTTTTCTTGTGGAGATTTGACATTTTCTGGTATGGTTTGCCAATTGGAGTTGGAATTTTCGCATATGGACTTACCTATTTCTTAGTGCACGATATTTTTATTCATCAACGATTTAAAATGTTCCGAAATGCAGACAATTGGTATGCAAAAGGCATTCGTAGAGCACACAAAATTCACCACAAACATTTAGGCAAAGGTGATGGCGAATGTTTTGGAATGTTGTGGGTTCCGATGAAGTATTTTAAACAAAAAAAATCACTCAGCAAGCGTAAAGGCTAACAATTCATCAATTTGATTGCGAACACTCGTACTGTTCCAATTATACGCACCCACTTCTTTCATGACAATCGTTCCTTGATCGTCAATTATATACGTTGTCGGAATACTTGGAGATTGTAATGCTATTGGTTCATTATCTTTACTATAGTACACAGGCAAGTCGTAACCATTCTTTTCAAAATATGAATTGACATTTTTTATTTTATCATTCGCCATAAATACAAACGTGATTTTATCGCCATAATCTTTATATAGATTGTTCAAACTTGGCATTTCGGCAACACATGGCGGACACCAAGTCGCCCAAAAGTTTACGAGAATGATATTTCCTTCCATTTCCTGAAAGTTTACCGTTTTTCCGTTATTATCTACCAAATTCCAATCAAAGTCGCTTATAGTGACTCTTTCTGACGTTTCAATACTACTTGGATTCGAAAACCACATTTTCGCTTGATTCAGTTTTACATTGACAAATGTGCCAACTGGCGTAAAAATGATTAACGCAATTACAACAACGAAAATAATATTGCACCAATGTTTTTTAGTGAGTTTCATACATTTTTACGATTCTTAATCTATTATTTCTATTTCAACACGTTCATTTCCTGATCCGCCTCTAGCTCTTGGCATAGATACTATTGGGTTAGCTTCTACCATACCTAGCGATTTAATGCGAAGTGAATCAACTCCTCTCTTGATAAGTTCTTGTTAAATAACCTTTGCTCTTTTCTGTGTTTTTATTAAGTTGTCACTTGATTTTCCTCGCATTCCAGAATATGATGTTAAACGATAATTAGCATTTGTACTTTTAAAAAGAGTTGACAAAGTATCTAAAACCTTGAAAGATTCAGCTTCTAATTTAACGGACACAGAACTTTCAAATTTTAACTGTCTCGCTAAGGTTTCTATTCTTGTAATATGATTTTGAGAAAAAATCGTTCCCATAAAAAAGAAACAACAAATACAAACTATACATTTTAGTTTTCTCATTCAGTAAAGATACAATTTTGTGTCTTTAGGAATTTGTCAATTTATTTATGTAATCATTACAATTTTTTTTGAGAACTTGGATTCCTGCCTTCGCAGGAATGACAGAACGATATCATATCAGCGAAGCAATCCAAAAGCGAAGCAAGTCTAAATAAAAAAAACACGCTACCAAAATTGATAACGTGTCTTCCATCTAACGACAATTAATCATAAAGATTATCGCACAATTGTTCCTGTTGGAAAAGACGAGGCATTAAGATTAAAATTGTTGGTAGCTGGTGCCGTATCGTTTCCAGCAGTTCCTACTAGGGGCTTTAGTAAAAATGGTGCTGGACTGTTATCTGGGCTAGGTTCCACAGAGATAACTACCGTACGTCCACGTACATCTATTGGAAATGTAAAACCAGCTGGTGCATTGAGGAAAAAGTCTTCTCCTGGAATTGGAGGTCCGACTGTATTTTCAGCACCGCTGAATCCGTTAAACTCATCTACAGCTCCAAATGTTGTAAATGTTCCTGTTGTTAAAGGACCAGTTCCATCAACAACAACCCAACCTTCGTATTTCCAACCGTCAGCTAAAGGTGGTAAGTTCAAACCTGATGTTGGTGGCATGCCTGGGTTACCATACCAAACACCATATTGATCGTTTCCGTTATTTCCTGCGCCAGGCATTTCGTCTGTAGGCGTTCTTAAAAAGAAGACTCCTGAAGCACTGTCAAAGTTTCCGCTACTTGTTACAGGATCTAATCCTACAGTTGCCGTGTTTCCTGAAAAATCTCCAGCTAATAATTTAGTCGCTGCTGGTGCAGGATCTGGATCAACTGCTGGTTCAATAGACAATACAAATGCCGTTGCTGAGGCTAATTGATCTGTGTTTACAGAGAAAGAAGTTCTTGATAAAGTTCCACTATCATCTACTGTAAAAGTTCCTGTGGTCACTGGACTTCCGTTGACGATAATCCAACCTTCATATACGAAGTCACTTCCAAGATTTTCTAATCCGTTTAAGTTTACATTTAAGTTTGATAATGGAATTGTGGCATCATCATCACTACTACATGAGACAGCGAAGAATCCGATCGCTATTCCCAAAATTAATTTTTTTATCATTGCGAGAATTTTTTATGATTATGATACAAATGTATTGTGGCAAAATCATGTAAAATGTTAGCTAGCTAACACTTCTATAAAACAATCGCTTTTTTAAGTAAAAAAGAGCCTTTTTTAACAGTTTGTAAAGATTACTTTATAATTGTTTTAACATTTTATAAATCAATTACTTAAATTAATTCATCTAAAGTAAAAGCGTAGTATAATTTAAAAACCCAAAACTGTCATGATGTCATGCAAGTTTTGGGTTCGTTTTAAGCTAAAAAATATAGCTTTTGGAATCGTTTTTAAATATCGTGATTTTTATTGAATCAGCCGAATTTCTTTTCGATTAAAATCAATAATATTTGCCTCTTTTAATTCGTTCATAATAATGTTTAATGTTGGACGCGAAGTGCCAATTAAGCTTGCAATATCTTTTTGAGTGTATGGATGTTTGATGACATTTTCGCCTGTTTTTTCACATTCGTATCCGTACTCTTCGCAGAGTTCTTTTAGAAATTCCAACAAGCGCGTTTTGGTATCTTTGAAAAGTAATAGTTGCAATCGACGTTCTAATTTTTTGATGCGAAAACCGATAAATTTATAAATCTTCAGCGTAAAGGTTTGATTGTCGCGCATTAAATCGTGCATGGTGTCAACAGCTATCGGACAAATGGACGTAGTGTTGTCTATAGATTGTGCAAATTCGTTTCGTTTCTCTTCTCCCAGAATGGCTTTTTCACCAAACAATTCACCTTTCGATAAAATAGATTTTACCACTTCTTCTCCATCTTCCGTGTAATAGCCTAATTTTACTTTTCCGCTATCAATCAAATATACTTTATTGGCAGAATCTTCCTCAAAGTAAATATAATCTCGTTTTTTGTACGCATCAAATTCGTGCGCGTCTTTGTACTTTTCAAATTTATGTGGGCAGAAGATATTAAAGAGATTGACACCGTTTAAATACCATAAAGATTTCATAGGTTGTGTTGATTACTTTTTTCAGACTTTATCGAGACTATTATTGATAAGTCGTATAAAAAAGTAAGAACTTACATTCACATATAAAAAAAGACTGTCTGAAAAGTAAAAAATCGTCTAACCGAATTATTTTCGGTTTCTCATGATCGTTAAATAAGCTTCATGAGATTCTGAATCAAGTTCAAAATGACGGCTTAGATACTTTTTAGATAGTCTTTTATTTTTTATAGAAAATGTTTTACACGTGCAATGCTCTGTCTTCTGTAGCGGCTAACGCTGCTTCTTTGATGGCTTCTGCAAATGTTGGATGTGCATGCGACATACGCGCTACATCTTCGGCAGAGGCTCTGTATTCCATTGCTACGACAGCTTCCGCAATTAAATCGGCTGCTCTGGCACCAATCATGTGTACACCTAAAATTTCATCAGTAGTTGCATCCGCTAGTATTTTGATAAAACCATCTAAATCCATACTGGCTCTACTTCTTCCCAACGCACGCATTGGAAATTGTCCTGCTTTGTATGCGATTCCGGCATCTTTTAATTCTTGCTCTGTTTTTCCAACGGCAGCAACTTCTGGCCACGTATATACCACACCTGGAATTAAATTATAGTCAATGTGTGGTTTTTGTCCTGCAATGATTTCTGCTACCATAGAGCCTTCTTCTGAAGCTTTGTGCGCTAACATGGCTCCTTTTACCACATCACCAATGGCATAAATGTTTGAAACATTGGTTTGCAAGTGGTTGTTTACTTCTACTCTACCGCGATCGTCTAATTTTACGCCAGCTGCTTCTGCGTTCAATCCGTCAGTGTATGGACGACGTCCTACAGAAACCAAACAATAATCACCTCTAAATTCTACTTCTTCACCTTTTTTATTGTCAGCTTTCACCACAACCTCATCACCAACACGTTCCACAGATTTTACACCGTGTGACGTAAGGATTTTGAATTTTTGCTTTTTAAATACTTTCGTGAGTTCTTTAGAAAGTCCCGCGTCCATTCCGCCAATAATTCTATCCGCATACTCAATCACCGTTACTTCTGAACCTAAGCGTTTGTATACTTGTCCTAATTCCAAACCGATAACACCACCGCCAATCACCAACATGTGTTTTGGAATTTCTTTAAGTTTTAAGGCTTCTGTTGAAGTAATAATTCGTTCTTTATCGAGTGTAATAAATGGCAAGTTAGATGGTTTACTTCCAGTTGCGATGATGATGTTTTTCGCTTCAATTTCTTCCGTTGAACCGTCTTCTTTAGCAATCGTTACGTGTGTAGCATCTTTAAAACTTCCTAAACCTTTGTAAACTTCAATTTTATTTTTGCTCATCAAGAAATCAATTCCTCCTGTGGTTTGATCCACTACAGCTTGCTTACGCGCAATCATCTTTTCAAGATTTACTTTTACATCTCCTGAAATTTCGATTCCATGTGTATCAAAATGCTTGACAGCTTCTTCGTAATGATGCGAAGAATCTAACAACGCTTTTGACGGAATACAACCTACATTTAAGCAGGTTCCACCAAGCGTACTGTATTTTTCAATGATTGCAGTTTTCATGCCTAATTGTGCACAACGAATGGCAGCAACATATCCACCAGGACCAGAGCCAATTACGGCTACATCGTATGAATTCATATTCTTGTTTTTAGAACTTTTATTTTTTTGTAAGTACTACAAAAGTACAACTATTTTAGGGTTAGACAAGGCTTTATTTTTAGAATTAGCTTTGCTTTTTAGATTCGCTTGCACTGTTAGATTTTTAAATTATAAAAAGCCCAATAACATAGTGCTATTGGACTTTTCATTGAAGTACAGGTATTTTGATTACTTAAGTATTATTCATTAGTTATAAACTACGTCTTTGTACTAAAACATAGTCCACTATCATTTCAGCGCTACCAAAAACTTGATTTTTTGAGTTATCGAAAATATCATTGTTAGAATCTCCAATATTTAAGTTTAAGATTACATTATGTTTGCTAAATAAATCTAAACGTAAATCATCTACATTATTGTTATGATAGGTTTTCTTTAAAGAACCATTTACATATATTCGCACACTTTCCCATCCATTGTTATTTTTTCTCCAACGCATTTCAAAATCATTCCATACACCAGCAGCATTTACATCACCGCTATAATATTTGGTTGATTGACTACTATTTAAAATACTTGTGTCATTATTGGGTCCATAAAATAGGTTACTTGCATATCTATCATTTGAGCCATTACCAAAGGTATATCCTTCCATAATGTCAATCTCACCATTTGTTGGCCAATTCGTTTCGTTTACTGTCCAAAAAGCTGGCCAAGCTCCATAAGTGTCGTGAAATGGTCTCCATGTTCCATTAGAATTAAAAGCATTGAACTTAATCTTTGCCATAAAACGTATTTCTTCGCCATTGTCAGGCTTCCACGTATCTTTCGATTTAACATGCCCTGATATCCATTGCGTATCATTAAATTTTTCAGCTCTTAGTATTAAAAAAGATTCTCCATTATGACTACCCGTGGTTACTTGACCTGGATCATATACACATCGCCAAGAGTTATAATCTGTTCTACAGCACGTTTTTGTCCATTTGTTACTGTCAAAATTATCGAAGCCATCCCAAAAGATCGTTTGCCAAGGACCTGCTTTGGCTGCTATGAAATCATCTTTTACTGATGAGTCTGTAATAATTTCATCTTCAACTTCTGTACTACAAGAGGTAACAAGCATAAAAGCTAGTATTAAAACGGATAAATAATTAAAATTTTTCATTTTTTTGGTTTTGGTTAATAAAAAGTACGCAATATTCATTCTGGAATTTGAGGGATGTTTTTTAAAGTGTTACTTTTTTCGTTTCAATTTATATGCTACGCTTTTGTACTTTGACATAGTCTATGAGCATTTCACTTCTATCAAATACATTGTTATTTTTGTTTTGGAAAATGTTTCCATCTGATCCAATATTTAAGTTTAAAATTATATTATGTGCGCTGAAAACATCTAAACGCAAATTGCTGATATCCTTGTTACTATATGTTTTCTTTATAACCTGATTTACATAGATTGCGACAGTTTCCAATTCGTTCACTTTCTTCCAGCGCATTTCAAAATCATTCCATACGCCTGCTGCATTTACATCGTTGTCATAATGATGTGTAGATTGTTCACTATTTATGATACTTTTTCCATTTTCCCATCCAAAAAATAAATTGCTTGCCCACTTATCATTCTTGCTTTTACCATAAGTATATCCTTCCATGATATCAATTTCTCCTTTTGTTGGCCATCCGTTTTCTTCGGTTGTCCAGAAAGCTGGCCAAGCGCCATAGGTATCATGAAATGGTCTCCAAGATCCATCAGGATTGAAAGAATTGAATTTAATTCTGGCTTTAAACCATATTTCTTGATTATTTTCTGGTCTAAATTGTTGTTTAGATTTTACATGTCCAGACTTCCATTTGGTATCATTCCACTTCTCTGCTTTTAGTATTAAAACAGAAGTTCCATTATCACTAGCCGTAAATACTTGTTCTGGTAAGTATCTACATCGACTAGAATTGTAATCTTCTCTATTTGTTTTTGACCATTTACTGAAATCAAATTGATCGAAATCATCCCACAAGACGGTTTCCCAAATATCCATTTTAGCTCTTTGAGGTTTATCTTTATCAGATATGTTTAAAGTGATTTTATTTTGATCTTGTAAATCTTCACTAACAATAGTATTAAAAGCGATGAACACGAATGCTAGCTTTAGAATTTGTAAATGATTAAAAAACTTCATGATATTATGAATTGGTTATGTGTGGTGAAGAATATGATATTTTCATTCAGAACTACTGTGTTGTTAGAAAAACTAAATTTACTTTCTCTTAACTGCATCTGAAATCTTCCTCTGTTGTTATGATCAAATTTATAATTATCAACCAAAAGAGGAACACTTCATTTGACCCGATATATGTTTCATATGTTGCATTTAAAGAGAAGCTCTGAACTAACTTTTTAGTTTTATGCTATTGATAAATTGGTAATAGTCTCCCTAAATCAAAGAGTATAATTATAGTCGTAGTATTTTTTTCCGCTGATTCAAGTCTTATTGATATTAAAGTTATAGCTAAAAATTGCATCAAATCTTTTAAATATTGCTGATTCTGTATAAAAAAATCAAACCAATTAATCTTACCTTTATGTAAAACTCTCTTATTATGAAAAGGCGTCATTTTATAAAACATTTACTTCAAATATCTACTGGGACTTTAGTTGCGAGTCAACTTCCTTTTTTATACAGTTGTGCACCCCAAAAAGACGCAAAAAAACTTGGTGTTGCCCTTGTAGGACTGGGCACGTATTCTACAACTCAATTAGCGCCAGCACTTTTAGAAACTAAATATTGTTATTTGTCGGCTATTGTCACTGGAACAAAAGAAAAAGAACAGCAATGGATTGATACATATGGTATTAAAAAAGAAAACATATATAACTATGATAATTTTGACGAAATTATAAATAATGACTCAATTGATATTGTTTATGTAGTGTTACCAAACAGTATGCATGCCGAGTATACAATAAGAGCTGCAAAAGCAGGCAAACATGTTATATGCGAAAAACCAATGGCTACCTCAGTTTCTGACTGCAAAAAAATGATACAAGCTTGCAAAGAAGCAAACAAAAAACTCTCTATAGGATATCGTTTACACTTTGACCCTTTTAACGATCAAATGATGCGCTTAGGACAAAACAAAGTTTATGGAGATAAAATGACCCTTGAAGCCGAATTCTCTTTTAATGTAAGCGATACGAATCAATGGAGAGCTCATAAAAAGTTAGCAGGTGGCGGCGCATTGATGGACTTAGGCATTTATTGTTTACAGGCTAGTATATATACTTTTGGTGAGTTGCCAACATCGTTATGGGGAAAAGACATCTCAAAACCAGACAGCATTTTTAATGACGTAGAAGGCACCATTGAATGGGAAATGACGTTTCCTTCCGGGAAAGCATATTGCAAAACAAGTTATGAAAAGGAATATGCAAGTTACCTTACTGCGACCACTGAAAAAGGTAAGTTAGCATTAGCACCTTCTTTTATGTATGATGGGATAAAAGGTACCACTCCAGATGGCGAAATGAAAATGACAAATGTTAACCAACAAGCATTACAAATGGATGCTTTTGCACTAAATATTTTGCAAGACACCGCATCAATTGTTCCTGGAGAAATGGGGTTACGCGATAATTATATTATTGAAAAAATATATGAATCAGCTTCTAAAAATGGTGAAGTAGTTTCACTTACAGATATCCCAAAAGTTTTAGATTTAAGAAAAATTGATTAACATAGTCTCGATTTTCTTATTGTAAATTTACCATCTTTATGAAAACTGCTAATCCCTAAAACCTATTCCTTGTATATTTTAAAAGTTTTCAGTTACGAATACACGAATTTAGATTTGCTTTACGTTTAGAAACGCTTCGCTTTTAGACTCGGCTTATCATGTTAGACTTA
>CAZHSA010000030.1:0-20410 GCA_964535135.1 uncultured Kordia sp. | reverse complement strand
CGATTTCTTAAAGCAAATACAGCAAGTGAAGAAAATGGGGAATATGAAAGACTTAGTCGGCATGATTCCAGGAGCTTCCAAAGCGATGAAAGGTATGGAAATTGAAGACGATGCTTTTAAACATATTGAAGCGTTAATTCATTCTATGACGCCAGCAGAACGCTCAAAACCATCCATGATTAATGCAAGTCGTAAAAAGCGTATTGCCAAAGGTGCAGGACGTTCGGTACAAGAAATGAATCAATTGTTAAAGCAATTTGATCAAATGAGCAAGATGATGAAGATGATGCAAGGCGGCGGCGGAAGAAAGCTGATGCAGATGATGAAGGGCATGGGGAGATAGCAGCTAGCTATTAGCCTTTAGCTTTACAGCTCTCTAAGTTTATGTGTTTATAGGTTTAGAATTTTTTGTTTTGATACCGAAAGTTGAAAACATATTTTTGCTAGCAGCTAACAGCTAAAACCCAAAACAACAACACAACAACACAACAACACAACAAACTATACATGATTTTATTAGATGGAAAGAAGGTATCGAATGATATCAAGGATGAAATAGCAAAAGAAGTCCAAAAAATGAAAGATCGCGGCGAAAAAGTACCACACTTGGCAGCGGTTTTGGTAGGAGACGATGGTGCGAGTTTGACCTATGTAGGAAGTAAAGTACGTGCCTGTGAGCGCATAGGTTTCGAATCTACGTTGGTACGCATGTCAAACACAACTTCAGAATTGGAACTTTTAAAAAAGATTCACGAACTGAATGATAATGATGATATTGACGGATTCATCATTCAGTTGCCTTTGCCACCACAAATTAATACGCAAAAAGTATTGATGGCTGTACACCCAGACAAAGATGTTGATGGTTTCCATCCTGAGAATTTTGGGAAAATGGCCTTGGACATGTCTACCTTTATTCCTGCAACGCCTTTTGGAATTTTAGAACTTTTAGAGCGCTATGATGTGGAAACTAAAGGAAAGCATACAGTAGTTATTGGAAGAAGCCACATTGTTGGAAGACCAATGAGTATTTTGATGGGAAGACGTGGTTTTCCAGGAAATTCAACGGTTACGTTAACGCACAGTCACACTAAAAATATTACACAAATTACCTGTCAGGCAGATATTATTATTACGGCTTTAGGGCGACCAAATTTCTTAAAAGCAGAAATGGTAAAAGATGATGCGGTTGTTATTGATGTGGGCATCACGCGTGTACCAGACGAGACTAGAAAACGAGGTTATCGCATTACAGGTGACGTAGATTTTGAAAATGTTAGCAAAAAAACAAGCCATATTACGCCAGTGCCTGGTGGAGTAGGACCGATGACAATTGCCATGTTATTGAAAAATACCTTATTGGCAAGAGAACGTCATAGAATGGCAAAATAAGCACTGACTTTATAAACACTGAAAAGCGATCTTTGAAAAAAGATCGCTTTTTTTTATATTCAATTTTGAAATTATAAAAATTAATACCTAACACCTATGAAAACTTCTGAACCGCCAGTAATTGTTTCACATACTTTCACGCAATCAGTCGAAACAGTTTGGAAAGCCATTACGGAAGTATCACAAATGAGACAATGGTTTTTTGATAACATTCCTGATTTTAAAGCGGAAGTTGGTTTTCAAACGAAGTTCAATGTCCAAGCACCTTCACGAGATTTTATACATTTGTGGACTATTACAGAAGTGATTCCGCAGCAAAAACTCGTCTATAATTGGAAATATGAAAATTTACAAGGTGATTCGTTTGTAACGTTTGAATTAGAAGAAATTCATAATGAAACTCAACTTACTGTAACTGCTACTATACTACAAGATTTCTCTGATGAAATTCCAGAATTCAAGCGTGAAAGCTGCGTAGGCGGCTGGAATTATTTTATCAAAGAACAATTGGCGGCGTTTTTAAAGAATTCATAAAAATGGGAGTTCCTCAAAAAACGTTGTAATAGCATAGATTCTACATCATAGTAAGTATGAAATTAAAATAATTAATACCGTAACTATTACTCAAAATCCGTCTTGTCAGTAGTTATTTTGTTTGATTACGGAAAACCGCAAAAAAATATCCTTTTACTTTTATATATTTAAAAAATTAAAGAGTTGTCTTATTAAAATCAGCGCTCAATATAACTTGTAGATTAGAGTGAATAATTTCCTTATCGCTGCAATTTATATTTAAAAACCTCTTTTTATTGAAGAAAATTCGTATTTTTAAGAAGATAAAAACTTATTAGTATGAAAAATAATAAATAATAACGAACCAAATCTAATTAAAATGAAAAATTATTTAAACTTAAAATTCGCTTATTTATGCTGTTTTTCTATACTTCTGTTTGGATGTTCTGCAAGTGAAGATAGTACTATTGCAGACGACGAAATTCAACAAAAAAATATTGAAAATATTCTTTCTGAAATGAAAAAAGTCGGTGATGCCGAAGGAAAAATTGTGGTTTTAGAAGTGAAGAACTTCAATGAGAAAAGCTATGAAAAAAACTTCAAGCTGATAGAAAATTCAAAAAAAGTACTGGCTTTTGCTACAGGTTCTAATGACTTAGAAGCAGCTTCTGTAAACGCTTTTAAAGTAATATATACGATGGAAAATGGAGAAGCAAAGGTCACCAAATGCACAAGTGAAGCAACATCAGATTGTTTAGGGAACTACAAATCTTCAAGTTTCAATACGGTCAAAATGGTATATACGCCTTCACTATAAAAAAACTTCAAAATTGTTAGTCATATAGAATTTTATTAAGCATAATACATAATCACTATTTTAGTTGTTGCTTATTTTATATCACCTTCAAACATACATGCATAATTATGTAACATAAAAATATGTAGCTTTGAAAACCTAAAAAAGCTTCATGAAATTCACAGTATCCAATCTAATTTTAGTCTTTTCGTGTTTCACGATTTCATTTGGTCAAACAAATAATTCACTTTCTACGGAAAAAAAATGGACTATTGCAGACTATCAAAAATTCAATTCACTTTTAGCTACACTAGCTATTGATGCGTATCCTACGCTAAAAAATAAAAATACAAATGCGCTGTTTCAAAAGTTAATTACCACGGATTATAAGGAGATGCTGCGCGATGAAAATATAAGTGTCAATAAAAAGATGGCTTATATTGCTGGTTATCAGCAAGCGATTGGGAAAACATATAATTCATATTTTTTAGCATCTACAAAAGATAATACTTACGGAATTGAGATTTCGCATCTTACAGGTTGCATGCTTAATTTGAGTTATGAGATGATTCCTGTAGCAAATGCATTCCTAAAAACACTTGATCCTAATGATAAAACATATCAAATTCGTCTGAATGGAATAGAACAACTAAAGTTTGGAATGAAACAGCAGTTACAGGGCTCTTTTATAATGATAAAAAGTAAAAACGATTCAACCGACGAAGAACGTATTATCATAGCAACTTATTTTTCTAATGTAGGCGCAAAGCTTATAAGTTTTCTGGATGCTTCTGATAGTAAAAAAATAAAATCAGAAATTAAAGAATACATTCTGCATGAGCGCAATGTAAAAATAAAAACGCTATTACGTGAGGTACTTCAAAAACTATAGAGAATAAAAAACCGAGCAATCTTCAAATGAAGTGTTGCTCGGTTTTTAACTAACAATAATAACAACTTACTGTCTTTCTCTGAGTGCGAACTCAGTATGTTTTATAAAGTATATATAAATCGGAACGTAACGAACCGTGGTTGAATAAACGTTTCAGAACTAAATACGGATAAGTTATTAGCGCTGTTTCGCACACGTGCATCAATGTCTAGCAAGTTCGTTGCTCTGATTTCATATTCCCATTTGGCATCTCTATCTTTTCTGTATGATAATGTCGCATTCCATGTTTGAAATGATTGCGATTCTCCATTTCCTATATCTTGATTGGTATACGTAAAATCAGTTCTAAACGTGATTTTCTTCCAAATGTAAGCATCAAAATCAAAAGTTGTAGCATTGGTTACAAACTGTGTGCTTCGTCCACCTTGTGTGTTGTCAGTTACAGTATAATTGTGGCGCAAACGTACATTTGGTGCCACTCTAAAATTGGTGCGGACCTCAGGAATATAGGTTTGCGTAAAACCTTCGTTTACAGAGCGCTGCTGCTGAATAAATTGATTGATTTTACTATAATTGAATCGTCCAGAAATACTCGCTCTAATTTTTCCAAAAGTACGTTGTACACGTCCAACCAAACTTGCATTTTCATCGGCAAAGCTAGAGTTGAAAAACGTACCTGTTCTAATAACACTTTCAAAATCTGTCAATCCACGAATCTGATCAATATTACTAGAATACGAAGCGCGTGCAAATACATTGGTATAATTAAACAGGTTGAAACTTGTATACACCAAACTCACATTGTGTGATAGTGCATTTTGTAAATTCGGTTCACCAAATTGATAACTATTAAAGTTGTTCATCACCAAGCCTTCTGCCAAACGTGTAACGTCGGTAAATTGGTTTCGCATGTCGTAACGTAGCGTCAATGCTTCACTCTTTTTAAATTGAATGCGTGTTTCAAAGTCTGGCAACACTCTAAAGAAGTTATCTTTATATTCTTCACCAAACTGCGTGTTTTTATTTCCATACGCATGAACAGAAAAACCTGGTGTAAACGTAAACTTACCGCTTTTCAGACGGTAATGAAAGCCTAAATATATATCGCTAAAATTGTATTCTATATCGTTAGTGGCACGTCCATCATTAAAAGTTGGCGTCGGATTCAATGTCAAACCAGGACCTAAAAACTGGAATAAGTTTGAGTTGAATTGCTGATTGCTCAAAATGGTTCCAAACGTAATGTTGATATTACTTCGTGCGTTCAAAATATTATAATAATCTACCTTAGCATCTACTTGATTGGATTTGATACGTCTGTTTTGTCCCAAATTATATTGTGTAGCGTCTGTATCCAAACCTAAAGCGCCTGCCGTAGTGTCAAAAGCACTGTTGGTATCATTGTCTAAAATAGCATTGTAAAAAGGATCTTCATTTTTTATTAAATGCTGTGCTTCTAGT
The DNA here is from genome assembly GCA_964535135.1 of uncultured Kordia sp. Taxonomy (GTDB): domain Bacteria; phylum Bacteroidota; class Bacteroidia; order Flavobacteriales; family Flavobacteriaceae; genus Kordia. The sequence goes on along the minus strand of CAZHSA010000030.1, from coordinate 15,356 downwards.
GCAAAAATATTATTCTCGTCTAGTGTGTAATAGTAATTTAAACTTTGATTGAAACTAAACGGAGTTACTTCGTCTACTTGATTGGTGTTTCCAATCACAGAAGAAAATACATTTTGATTTTGTGTGTCATTCGAAATTCTACCTAACACATCATAATCCATTTGATTGTTGAGGTTTGGTTGATACGACACACTTAATTTCGCCACAGCTTGATCGGAGCGTTCTCTGCTTCGCTGTTCGGTAGCTTCATCAGGAATACCCAATTCTGGATCTGTATATCGTACAAAACTGGTTTCTCTTGATAGAATACGACTGCTGTTGTAGATTAAAAATCCGCTAAAGTCCAGTCCTTTGTTGGGTGAATAGCTAAAGTTTCCTGTTGCTAATTTGTTTTCTATTTCTAAGGCATTGTTTTGATTCGTCAAAAAGTTCAAGCCATTATCTCCTAGATTGATATTCGTTCCGCTGCTTCTACTTGGTGCACGAAATCCGCCTGTAAATCCTCGAATATCACGTCGTGTCAAAGCGAGTTCTCCAATATTGTTTAAATCTCCAATAAAGTTTAAGCTATATTTCGGACTGTAAAAAAATAATTTAGGTTGAAATAAATATAGTTCATTATCAGGCGAAGCACCACTTCCTGCTGTGACATTACCAAACCAGAATGTTTCTTTTCCTTCCTTTAGTTTGATGTTAATCGCAACATTATCTTGATTGTTCGTTACTCTACTAAGTTGTCCAACTTCAGAATAATTACGCAATACTTGAATTTTATCGACTGCTTTTGAAGGGATATTTTTCGTGGCTAATTTGGTGTCACCATCAAAAAAGTCTTTTCCGTTTACCATCAACTTGTTAACTACTTTCCCTTCAACTTCTATTTGTCCGTCTTCATTAATTTCCACGCCGGGCAGCTTCTCTAAGACGTCTTCCAGTTTCCGTTCGGTACCATTTTTAAAAGAATCGGCATTATATATCAGTGTATCACCTTTAATAGTCACGGGCATTTCATAGGTAAGCTCTACCGCTTCTAGCGAATTGCCTTTCTTCATTACAAAATCTTTGGTAATGTCGCTTTCTTTGGTAGCAAGGTCTTGTTCCAAATTTTCTAGACCAATATAACTTACTTGTATTTTATAGCTGGTGTTTTTGGCTAATTTGAGTCTGTATTTTCCAAACTTATCCGTAATTCCGTAGGATTCAAGTGTGCCGGAATCTTTATTTAAGGCAATTACATTGGCAAGTTCTAACGGCTTATTCAAGCTGTCTTTCACAACTCCTTCCATTTTTAGTTGTGCGTAAGAAGTTGTAGCTACACATAAGAGTAGCAAAAGGCATAATTTTTTCATGATGCTTTTTTAGTGAGAATGTTGTTGTTAGTTAATTTTTTATGTGTGGTGTGGTTTGTTAAAAAAATTAAATTTAGCCTCTTCTTCTGCCTCGATTACTCATCATTTCTTGCATTTTCCCTCGAATAGTTTCTTGGTATTTGCTTTTCGTGATTTCCTTTCCGCTGCTAGGAGCTTCTATTTTGATTTCTTCATCAGGGTTAATTACTATTTTGGAGCATAGCATAGTGGTGTTGCCTGCGCTTACTTCTAAAATCAATCCTGGTAATCCCCAATATTCTGCTGGTCCATGACTTACAGGAACCTGTGGCGTATACCAAGCTTCTACTAATACCATTGGCACGTCAGGAGTTCCGTCGCCATCTTCGTCTTTTCTTCTCAAATCACTCCAAGAAAAATTATACCATTCCAAGTCATCTTGTGAGATAGTTGCCATGGCTTTAAAACATGTATATTGACCAATTTGCTTGGTTTCTTTGCCCATTTTCCAATCTATCGTGTGTAATTTATCTTTTACTAAAAATTTCTTTCCGTAAAATTCTTGTGCTTGTACTAAGTTCGCATCTTTTACATTTTTATATTGCTCGCCTCTTGAAAAATTGGCACCCCAAGAATCGGTTGCTCCAGAAATGGCATCTAATTTATCTTCTTCTTTAAAAACCGAAGATTCTTTGTCAAAACTTAATACATAGGTTTTTTCCAATCGGTTTTTCAAACGCGCCGCTACATCCTTTTTTTGTGCTTCACTTAAACGTTTCCCCCAATTTCCGAGTTCCATTTTAGATTTTGAGAAATAGTAAGCTTTTCCTTTAAAATCTTGCGTGTTGTCCGCTTTAAAAGAAAGTAGTGCTATCAAGGAAAGCGAAAAGAATTTTAGTAAAAAAGTTTTCATGATGTACGGTTAAATTGGTTTTGTTTAACGAATATACTAAAAGATTAAACGAATTTTGTTAATTCTTAAAAATATTAACATTAATTTAAGTCCTTTATAAGTTCTTCAAAACCACGCTTTACGTTTTGTCAATACTCCAATTAGACTGTGGAAAGTACAAAAGGTTTAACACAAATTTAAAAAAAATATGCGTCAGTACATTAAACAAAAAAAGCAACCGAGCAACATCTTCTTACCTATGCTACTCGGTTAGCTAACTGAATAATAACACTTACTACTACTTATGAACTCTTTATACTTATATGTTGTCTATTCTCCTTGTCCTAATGAAAAACCGCGTTTACCATCAAATTCATACAAGTTTTCTGTTTTAATGACTTCAAAACCTGCTTCATTAATGTTAGATAATAAGGCTAAGATTTCTTCAAAAGCAACGGTCGGATAGGTTTTATCGCTTCCTTTTGTAATCGCTTCTGTAGATACAAATCTGCAACGCCAATGGTCAGTACAATAAGTTTCTGGCATTCCGTTAGGATATACTTTGACACCACGATTGGTGATCATTTTTAATTTTAAATTGTAGGATTTCAATCCCGCTAAGGCAGTACCAATCTCATTTGGATTGTTTCCTTGCCAGTTGATGAATACATCTGTTCCAACCAATGTTTGGGTTTCTTTTCGTCTGTTGTAGGCTGGAATGGTAATGCTTCCTGCATTTTCATCTAAATTACTTGGAGCTAGTTTCTCAGGTACTTGTCCTAAGTTTTCGATGATCTTATCAGCAAATTCACTGGTTGATACTTTCTGGATACTTTGTCCGTCTTGATAAATATCTGCGGTGTGGTATCCTTGCTCAATTGTGCTTAACCACGCATTTTTAATCTTATTGGCAATTCCAACTTTTCCGATGTGAATTAACATCATCACAGCAGCATTGATCAGTCCTGAAGGATTAGCAATTCCTTTCCCTGAAATATCTGGCGCCGAACCGTGAATGGCTTCAAACATTGCAACATTTTTCCCTACGTTTGCCGAACCTGCCATTCCTACCGAACCTGCAATTTCTGCAACGATGTCCGATACAATATCACCATATAAATTAGAAGTCACTACCACATCGTAGTTTTCTGGATTTGCAGCCAAACGCGCCGAACCGATGTCTATAATTTGTGATTCACTTTTGATTTCTGGGTATTCTGCAGCAATTTCTTTGAATACATTGTGAAACAAACCGTCTGTCAACTTCATGATATTGTCTTTTACCATGCAGGTTACTTTCTTGCGGCCGTATAACGTTGCATATTCAAACGCATATCGAACGATTTTTTCACAACCTGGACGTGTGATTAATTTTAAACATTGTACTACATCTTGTGTTTGCTGATGTTCGATTCCTGCATATAAATCTTCTTCATTTTCTCTAATCACCACTACATTCATATTTGGAAAATGTGTATGCACATACGGATGTAAAGCACTCACAGGACGTACATTTGCAAAAAGTCCGAGGGATTTACGCAACGTAACATTCAAACTTTTATATCCTTTTCCTTGTGGAGTTGTAATTGGTGCTTTTAAAATAATTTTATTCTTGTTGATTACTTCCCAAGATTTCTTTTCGATTCCTGAGGAGTTTCCAGAGAGATATACTTTTTCACCAACTTCAATAATTTCAGGTTCAATATCAGCGCCAGCAGCTTCTAAAATTTTTAGTGTAGCTTTCATGATTTCTGGACCAATTCCATCACCATAGGCTACGGCAACTTTTGTTTTTGTTTTTGTCTGTCGCTGTTGCGAAACCTGTGTTTTAATTTTCTCCATTGCAGTGTTTTTATGTTTGCAATGCAAAGGTCAAAAAAAGTATTCATATGTTTTTATTTATGTTTTATATGATATACATAAGTGTTTTTTATGTTTATTTTGTTTGATAGGAAGATGAAAGATTGAAGCTTCTTTTATGAAGAAATTACAATAAAAAAAAGAACCCAAACAATACATTCTCACAAATATTGTTTGGGTTAAAGCTAACTTTTTATAACACTTACTATGTGCATACATTATATTATATGCCGAGTTTCTAACTTTATGAGACAAATATCGTCAATAAAGCTTATATGTTATTATTTATGTTTCATATGATATACATAAACAAAATTTATGTATTGAGGTGAGCCTAGTGTATATCTAGGTTTTGGAAGATTATTCTTCGCGCTTTGTGCAGGAAATTTTCCAAAAAGGAAAGCTCATGGTCTCTTTCGGATCTACCCATTCGCCAATCCATTTGTATCCTTTGTCGCTAATATCGTAAAAAGTCAAGCGTGAAAAACCATCCATACCGTTCGGCGCTTTTTGTGGTTTGTATAGGATGATCTTCCCATCTTCTGTTTTCTTCCCTTTCCATGAACCCAAGGTTGGCGTAGGTGTAGCAGAAGCATAATAATGTACATACCATTGCAAGCTGTCTTTATGAAACTGACGAATGCTTCCTGAATGTTTTCCATCTGCTTTCAGCGTTTCATCTTGAATTGCCATTCCGTTCATAATATACTTGAATTTCCACGTCATCTTTACCGCTTTTGCCCAAGTTCCATCAGGGTTTCTTCGTTCTGAATCGCAATCGCACATCCCAATCATGGGTTTAAAATCGTCCAACTGTTTCGGAGCTTTAGGATTTTTCATTCCGTACGGATCAAGTGCAGTTGGTTCATATTCGCTTTGCGCGATGGCAAACGTAGTAAAACAAATACAAAGAAAAGCGGCTACTATTTTCATCAATTGTGGTTTTAATTTTTTGAAGATAATGAATTTTGGGAAAATCGTTAGATTTTTGGGTGTTCGCTCAATATTTTTATGAAACGTCTTTGCGAGAATTTCTCAGAAATTCGTGGCAATCTGTTTCTCCCTAATAGATTTGTTTTATGATGTAAACAGAATACCACGTCATTCTTTCATCGCAATGAGGTTTCAAACAGGTTAAAAGTAAATCTAAACATAAAACAATAGCAACATGCCACTTTTGCATTTAAAATTTTACATTCAACATTTAAAATTCCCAAGTACTTCTCGATACAATTTCTCTTCATTTCATTCTGAAAAACCACTCGAAGTGACGTTTAATAAATTTAAAAAAATTAGTATTCAAAAATGTTTCGCAACAGTGAGAAAAGTTTAAAAGCGCCAAAGCGCGATCTAACAGCAAAGCGATCTAACAACGAAGTGGTCTAATAGCGAAGCGTATCTAAAAACAAAGTACTTCTCAATACAATTTTTCTTCATTTTATTTCGAAAAATTACTCGAAGTGACGATAGAAAATCAAACAAGTCTATGAGATTCCTACCTTCGCAGGAATGACAATTCAAAAAATATAACAATGATCGCATCGAAGAGTCAAAAAGCGAAGCGTTCTAACAGCGCCAAAGCGCGCTCTAAGAGATTCCCGCCTACGCGGGAACAAGTCTAAAAGCGTAGCGGTCTAATAACGAAGTGGTCTAACAGCGCAGCGATCTAAAAAAATCACTTCCTATGAATACTACTCAAAATATCCATCACCTCCACTTTTTTACGTACTGAAACTGGCACCGTACTTTTGTCTTTCAACAATAAATAACCACCATCCGTTTTAATGAATGCCTTGATGAATTGCAAATTGACTAAGTGACTTTGATGCACGCGCAAAAACTGATAATTGCTCAACATATCAGAGAAGTATTTAAGCGTTTTAGTTACAAAAATCTTCTGTCCGTCTTGCAAATAAAAGATGGTATTGTTACTATCCGATTCACAACGAATAATTTCGTCCAAGCTCACAATAATGATCTTATCTAAGGTATGTAGCGATATTTTTGTAGGTTTTTCATTCGGAGCTGCGAGCGTATCTTTTAAAATGTCCAAACGTTCTTTATTCGGATGAATTTGTCCTTTGGCTTTTTCTATGGCAGCTGATAATTCTTCTTCGGCATACGGTTTCAATACATAATCAATTGCAGCAAATTTGAATGCTCTGATGGCAAACTCGTCACTCGCGGTTACAAAGATGATTTTAGAAGTCAAATTCGGAAAGATTTCCAATACATCAAATCCCGAACCATCGCCCAACATAATATCTAAAAATAAAATATCTGGTTGCTGTTTGCGCAATAATTTCGCGGTTTCCACCACGCTAGAAGCTGTTCCAATAATGTTCAATTCAGGATGCAAGCGTTCTATATCGCCTTTCAGCATTTGCAATGCCGCTGGAATATCATCAACAATAACAGTAGTGAGCATATTTTTATGGGTTTTGGGTGTTTGTTTTGTCATTGACTTCGTCGAATCTTCGATTTCCTGTGCAGGTATGAATCTATTTTGTTTAAAATTGAATTCCGCTTCTTACGAGCAACTCAAGGTAAATATAACAATCAAAATGTAAAAAGCTAATCGTTCGTTTTATTTTTTTTGAAACGTCACTGCGAGGCATAGCCGTGGCAGTCTGTTAGTATCAAAGCGCAATTTTTGTTTGAAACACACAGATTGCCGCGTCACTACACTCCTCGCAAAGACGTTTCAAACTTATTCCGTTCAACATCTTTAAAATTCCGTTTCTAAAGGTATTTTAAATGAAATTCTTGTTCCAGTAGACTCTTCTTTTGATAAGTCTTCAATACGTAAGGTGTTTTTCCCAGCCAACGATTCAATCCGTTCTTTGGTTACTTGCAACGCCATCGACTGATGATCGGTTTTCGGTTTGTTTTGTTTTGATTGTTGAATGCCGATGCCATTATCTGTAATAGTCGCGTATAAAAAGTCGTTGTCTGTTTTAAACCTAACGTTCAACTCGCCTGCGCGCTGCAATGGCATGATTCCGTGACGAATGGCGTTTTCTACAAAAGGCTGAATCAACATAGGAGGAATCAATACTTCTTCAGGATCTAACTCAGAGTTGAGGTCAATTTTATAGGTGAAATCGCTACTTGCCATTAAACGTTCGACTTCAATATAATTTTTGAGCGTTTTCATTTCTTGATCAAGCGAAATGGTATCTTTTCTAGAATTCGTTAAGGTTTCTCGAAGCAACACCGCAAAGGTATTGATGGTTTTGTCCATCTTTGTAATGTCGTTTCTACTCATGCCTTTGATGCCATTCAACACATTGAAAATAAAATGCGGATTCATCTGCAAGCGCAAGGCTTTTTGTTCTAGCGAAAGCAAATGATTTTCCAATTGCAAGCGTTCTCTAATGGCGCGGTTTTTTGCTTTTACACGTTTGATGTAATTGTAAATGATAAAGGCGACAACCAAACCGAGAATCGTCCATAATACATTGCGAAACCAGGTTTTTTTGTATAACGGTTGAATGACATGAAATTTGAAGCCAATCGGATCACTTTCCAACCAATCTTTATTGCGTGATTGTGCCATAAAGGTATGATCGCCGTAGTCCAAACCACCAAACGTAATTTTACTTTCTTTCGTCCACGGACTCCAATTTTCTTTGTCAAATTTGTAACGATATACAATCGCTTCAGGATTGTCTAAATCGACAGAACGAAACGCAAATGCCATATTGTTTTTATCTGGCGAAAGCTGTAATTCCTTGTCAGTGTTGGTCCAATCGCGCAAATCAATAGTATCTAAACTTTCATAGGCAACTTCAATGTCTTCAAAGTGCAATTGCGGTTTTGAGCGTAACTGCTCCGAAGTAGAAGGCGCGTATTTTGTGAGTCCGTCAATAGTGCCAAACCAAAGATTTCCTTTTGTGTCTTTTGTGGTTGCGTTGTGGCAGGTTTCTATGCCTAAAAACCCATCATTGCGGCCGTAATGAATTACGTTTTGGATTTCGTTTTTCTTGTCGAGCGTAATTTGATCTACACCGCGTTCACTTCCTGCCCAAAGATCGCCGTTATCATCAAAAATTAACTGATAAATATTATCGGAATACAATTCTTTTTTTCCTTGTAATTGTGTAAATTTCAAGTCTTTTGATAAGGTAGATACCCAAATTCCTTTTCCAAAAGTACCCAAATACATATCGTAATTGTGAAAACGAATCGTACCAATCGTAACTTCGCTTCCTGTTACTTTTTCAGGTGTTAAATGTGTAACGACATCATTTTTTATAAAACCTACATGACCTTTGCTCGTAGCATACCAAATGCGACCTGTTTCATCGCGTGCTAAATCGCGAATTCCCACATCTTTGATGCCATTTTCTGTTCCAAACGTTTTTAAATTATAGATCTTTTTTTGCTCATGATCGTACTGAAAACGGGCAATTCCATCTGCATACGTAGCAATCCACACTTGCGAACCATAAATTTTAATATTGCTAATCCAGTCGGAAGGCAATCCAATATCAGTGGTAATGATGGCTTCATATACATCTTCAACTTTTAGGATTTCGAAGGTTTCCTCATCAGGAAGCAAACTGTTGTACACAATGCTGTCGCGGATCTTTTTTTGATAAATATAAATACCTTTTCCTTCCGTTCCAGCCCAAATTCTACCTTCTTTGTCGTTGGTGATGGTTTTTACTTTTTTATTGAGATACTTGCTCGTTTTTTTTTCTTGCTGAATGCCTGTAGAGTCAATTTTGGTCAAGCCAGATTCTGCCGTAGAGATCCACAAGGTTTCATCAACGTGATGCAGCGCGTAAATTCTGTTGGCAATCAAGCCATTATCCTTTGTGTAATGTTTAAAGTTGTTCTTTTCATATTTGAATAATCCGCCGCCGGAAGAACCAATCCACACATTGTCTTGGCGATCTTTGAACGCGGTGCGAACACTATATACAGACAATCCGTTGCGTTTGGTAATGGATTTTTCAGCTAAATTATCTGTGAGATTTACACGTTTGATGCCCGCATTTCTCGTATTGATCCACAATTCATCTTCATTTACCAAATCAATACTGTTGATTTGTCTCACTTCGGAAACTTCTTGGAAACCAGGTTTGTTGCTTTGAAACGAAAAAATACCATCTGCAAAACTCGCCGCAAGCACTTGATTTTTATAACCAACCAACGATTTAAAGTCACTGTTGAATACTTTTTGAAACTTTGCATCTGCAGCCAAACGATTCGTTCTCCACAAACCGCGTTGCGAAGCAATCCAATACGTTTTTCCGTCAAATAAAATATCGTTGATTTGTGTGGAATTCAACACCGAATTACAATCTATTTTTTCAACACTATCTGTAGAAGGATTTAGTTTGTAAATTCCTTTTCGTGTTGCTAAAAGTATTTGATCATTGACAATTTCAATGTCGTACACACGTGGTGCTTTGTACTTTTTAAAGGTGTTTTTATCACGAATAGAAAGTCCTTGATTCGTTCCGACCAACAATGTATTTCCTTGAAATTTTAATGCGTGCGTATAGTTAGAGCCTAAACCATTTTTTTCAGTCCAAACGGTAAAAGAAATACCGTCAAACCGTGCAATACCGCCACCTTGTGTTCCAATCCATAAATAGCCCAAATCGTCCTGCACAATTGCATTTACTTGTGATTGTGGCAATCCATCTTTTAAGGTATACGAACGCAATTGATCATTTTGTGCTGAGGAACACCATGTTCCTATCACAAGAAAAAATAAAGAGAATAAAACGCTAGAAGCGATTTTCATGTTAGTTTGATTTTTTAGGTCTGTAAAACTTCTTTGAGAATTCAGGTACTAATTTCGTGCCATTCCATTCAAAAATACGTGTCATACTTTTAGATTCTACCCAATGTGTATCCTCGTCAATCGTTTCACCTACTTCTTTGGTAAATTTAATAATTGGTTGTCCGTTCATTTCGTTAAATTCAAAAGTAAACGTTTCAGATTCATAAAAACCTCCATCACCAATTACGGAAAGATCAGCAATATGAACCAATTCATAATTTTCTTTTAAAAAGAAATACGTAATTCCATTTTCGGCACCACAAGATTCACCATGATGCTGAATTTTTAGAAGGAATACTATATTTTTTAAATCGTGATTTTCTTCAAAAGCGGCACTAATTGTAGCACCTCGAAGTTGCATAAAGCTTTCTTTGTAATTGCTGTAATCATTTTCAACAAGCATGCGAATGGCTAGTTGATCACCATATTGTTTCGTAATTTTTTTAGAAAAGAAAAAACGAATTTTATTCTTAGTGATGGTGTTGTATGCGATAAATTTCCCTGGAATAAATCCTTTTTGTCCTTTGTATTCAACTTCATACCAATATGTTTTGGAGTTTCCGCTTTCAAAAATAACAGCTGTTTTTGCAATGATTTTCACTTCAAAGCCAATACGCAAACGTGTTAATTCTTTAGAAGTTGTACTTGGCTTTTCTCTCAGATTTACATTATCGCCAAATAACGAATAGGTTTTGTTCACTTTAAAATAGTCGTATAGATATATGAAATTTTCTGACTGCTGTGCCTGAAGTTGCGTTGTGCTTAAGAAAAATAAGAAGATGAGAGTGTGTATTGTAAAAGTCTTCATAAAACAAATATAGGTTAAAAATTAGAGGTTTTTGGATTTTAAAAACGTCAGGTCGAGTGTTTTGAAATATGTGCTGAACTTGATTCAGTATGGTTTCAAAATTTCACTCGAAGTGACGTTTTGAGTTTCTAAGTGATTTATTTTCAAATCGTCTAATCAATCAGCGCATGAGTAAGCCAATTTTCAAATCGGCACATTTTCAAATCATCAAATCAACTAAGCGCAACAGTAAGCAATTGATACATTTTTACATTGATATATTGCTACATTAAACACTACAGCTGCGTATAATAACGTTGATTGTCAAACTCAGTGCGAACATACGATAACGGATTGTTGCGTTGCATCATTGGTTTTAAGATACAAACTGCCGTTGTTTTTCCTTTGATGATTACTTTTTGTCCAGATGTGTGTGCTCTCCATCTAAAGTATTCCATTTTAATGCCCATGTTTTTTAGGATGTTTCCGTACTCTTCATTGTCGTCAATCCAATCCATAATTTCATCAGCATCTGTAAGTGATGGTACATCTTCGTCATCTGAGAATTCGATTTCCCAACGAATTGGAATGTTAAATTTATACGAGAATGCTTCTCCCGGCTCACCTTCTTCTTTTGTTCTAATAGCATCTAGCCAATGAATGTCTTCTAAAGGATATTTTCGAATAAACTGCTTTGACAAGTCTATATTTCCTGGCGATTGTGCCGTTGGATAGTATCCGTAAAATACGCTAGCTAAGAAATGCTGTTGAAACTGTCCGTTAAAAACTGTAGCAAGCGGTGTTGCAAATACTTTTGGCTGATGATTTGCTGTAAAGGTTTGCTTTAGTACTTGTAATAGTTGCTTATTTTTTCCTAATTCTGACGTGTGAAAAACAAGTTTGCTATCTTCCGAAAGGACACTTTTTAACTTTGGAAGTTTGTTTTCTTTCAAGCAATTCAATAAAGATTCTTGTGACAATATTTCGCCGTGAATCGTAGTTTCGAGTGATAAGCCTTTTTTGGAGTTTCCTTTGTTAATGATATGAATTTCTTCAAAATCTTGCGCGTTGTGATTTTTATTGAGCCACATAATAATTTCTTGAAGCGAAAAAGCATCGTCTACAATGGTATAATTTAACGCTTCAAAATAGTTTTTTGCGTCTTTGTAATACGTGCTTTCTCCTTTATCATAGCCTGCTATAAATGCAACCGATTGTTTGGAAGCGACAACTTCAGTGTCGTTCATTGCTAATTGGTTTTCTGTGTTTTCTTTTGGGGAACATGCAAAAAACAATGTTAATACAAGTCCCATGAATGCTGTCATTTTAAATGTTCTTGTTTTCATAGTGCTGTTGTGTTTATTGTTATATAAAATCTTTTAATTCTTCAATCTTTCAATCAATCAGTATAAAAATCAGCTTGAATGCTTTCCATCTGCTTTCGGATGAAAATTACTATCAGTATCGCCTTGAAAACCCACTCTTCAATACTTGTTGATAGTACTTTTTGACAGCCATCAAAAAGATCCAAGCTGATTTTTCCCAACTAACCAACCTAAATTATGCTATCTTTTATCTCTTTAATGTGATCGATGCTTTTTGCTGTACAGGCAAGGCAATATGTCGTAAGCGCATGCGTTTTGCTAGGGTTGGACTCGAAATCCATCTGCCTTCTTGAAACAAATCCACTTTTTGGATGTTGCCTTCACCATCAAACTGCATTTTAATTTGCGAATAGATATTCAAATACTTTTGAATCATTTTTGTTGCTGCGCTATCGTACCACATTTGTTGTTTGTTTTAATGTTTGTTTCTTAATTACATGTCAAATGTAGTAGCAACTTCACGCTTTTTTGGAGTGCTTTTAGAATTCGTTGGTGGTAAACTAGAATTCGTAATGAAAGGAGGAAAAGTGTGCTTTTGTTTTACTTCTGAAAGCCTGAAAAAAGGGGAAAATTTCAGCATTTCATTTTTTTTCCTTAAACGGAGACCGTCTTTTTCCTATTCGGAATTAGGAGTTCAACTCTTATCTAAGGGTTTCGTTTCTAATAGTTTTGTGGCGGAAATAATATAACCTAAAAACTAGAAAATCATGGGAACAATTAAATCAACTTGGGCAGGAACGCCTATAAGTTTAGAAGATCAATTAGAAGATGCGGTTTGGGCAGGCGCTCAAGCAACACAAATGGAGTTTGATGGCGGATTCATGCTCGCTAAGAACGATGCAAAATATTTGTACGTCGTATTAGATGTAGTGAAAGACACGCATAATGATCCTGGAACAGGCGATTATTTTTGGTTTACGTTTGATAGAAACCGTAACAAAGCCATTACGCCTAATTCTGATGTGAATTACGGAAATCATCGTGGAAACCCTAACAAAATGGGACGTCAATATTACTTAGGCGCAGGACGTTGGACAGGTTTACTGAACGAAGAACAAAAATCAGAGTGTAAAAGTACCTTTGGAACGTCTCCAAACTCAGCAACACCACACAGAATCTGGAAATTCAGATTTTTATTGTCAGACTTAAAAGTAAATTTATTGTGGTGGTGGTTCAGTTCATACACGAAATTTGGTTTTAGAGTACATTCAAACAAACCAAATTTGAATTATGACACGCCGACGAATTTCTTTAGAGATTTCTCAAAATTACATACACTTTATTTTTCAAGAAAACCATCTATTTCGTCAGCAGATCTTGGACCAATAATGGGAAGTGTAGGGCTGATTCCAACCACAAAAATTAGTTCATCTACAGGACGCGCCACAACAGCTTCTAACTATTTTATTCATGCTAAAAATGCTGCATTTGGAGGAAAGTTGAACGTGATCGGGAATCGTACTAAGATGGATCAATTGCCAGGATTAGGCGCAAAGAAATACAAAGTTTTTCACCGATCGGGCACTTCAGGATCGTTTTCAGAGTTTGTAACTTCTTGGTACAATTACAAATGGAACGGTTCTGATTATGTACTGGAAGCCGCTTCACCAGATAGCAATAATTTCTATAAAATGCCAAGCGCTGGTGTCGATTATTCAATTGACGATTTGTTGTTTCAGTTCAACTCTACCAAACTCAACACAGGATTGCATCAGTTTAAAGTAAAGTTTTATAACAATGCAGGAACGGAAGTTGGTGCCACAACACCTGAACAAATTTTAACACTGTATATTGATAATAATTTACCAGAAGTAAGTATCAATTCTGTAAAGTATAAGAATGCGGAAATTGGCGCGTGTGGTATTGTGAATTTACAAAACCCAACCGATAAGATTGATGTTAATTTTGAAGCGTTTGATACCGAAGGAAATCTACTAGATTATAGCTTAACAGCACGTTGGGGAGAAGGCGATTCTGAAAATATTGTATATCAATCGTACAACTTAACTACGCCGCCAGCAATATGGAAAGGAAGTCGAAATATTCCTGGAAGTTTTAATGCTAAAGTAACCTGTGCGCATTCGTTCAATGTATACGCTAGAGCGAGAACGACCAATGGTTATGGTTATATCGGAAAGAACAGCACGTACAGATATGTGACGATTATTAAGTAAAACAATTTGAATTAGTTAACTGAATTGTCAAACAGAGCGCAGTCGAGATGCTACTGAAACTTTAAGTTTTAAGTTTTCTCAACTGCGCTCTATTTTTGATTGTATATTCTCTATTTTTCTTCGCGATGCACTAAATCCATCGAAAATGCAGGTAAGCAAATGGCGATATATTCACAGTCTTCGTCAAACGGATTGGAATATTGAACGCGTGTATTTTTTTCTAGTTTTATTGATTGTCCAGCTTCTAAAATAATGGTTTCTCCTTCAATAATAAATTGTTTCTTCCCTTTGATGATGTATGTGTACTCGTCAAATTCGGGAGTTTGAAACGGCTCACTCCATTTTGGTGGCGCAATCATGTGTGCAATGCTGATGTTGGTATTGCCGTCACTTGCTTTGCCGAAATGTTCTTCGATGAGTTTGCCATCGGTGGTAGGGACTACGAAAGGAGTGGTTTGGATCGTGTATTTTGACATAGAATTATTATGATTTTACATCGTTCAACGGTTAGGTAACGAAGAATCAACCGTCAATCTTCTGTGATTTTTCCTCCTTTTGAGTACTATTCATGCTTATAACATTGAAGGGCAAAGCATTCGTTTCCACACCATCGATTATCATACTAATCCATAGCTGTGACTTATTGTTGTATTTCGCAAGCATGTTTTTCTCAAAAGAAAATAAGACACTTTGATCTGTCCACAGTTCTATTGTTGCTTCCACTATCTGATGGTTAATCGCTAGTTGTATTTTTTCTCTACTAGCTTCTCCTTTTAGATGCTCTCCAAAGATGTTGACCTCAGAGGGCGTACTGTCGTTAGAAGGAAGAATATAGAGTAGCTTGGGTTCATATTTGGTGAGATCACCATCTGAATATACCTGAATTAATCGCATGGTGCGTTCCATGGATTGGCTGATGCGTTGGATGGTTTGACGAAGATCAAAGTCTGTCAGCGTACCTTCTGAGACGTATTGACTTTGGATGTAAGTTCCATTCAAGTTGAGTTCCCAAACAAAACTTGTAAAAGCAGTTTGTACTTGTACCAAATCCGCCATTGCTCGCTGAATACGCTCTAAAGGATCTTTTAGAAATTGAGTAAGTATTGCTGCTAGACCACCCAAACCTGCCA
>CAZHSA010000029.1:0-20792 GCA_964535135.1 uncultured Kordia sp. | reverse complement strand
TTGAGGAAAGTCTCCTTTTAAAAACTCTACATATTCTTGTTGAGTTCCACGCGAGGTCAATCGGCCAAAGCCTTGACATAAATGCTGACTGCTCGCAATAGAAGCCAATTCGTTGTTAGACAATCCTTTGAGTGGATAATACACGCCAATGTCAAAATTGAGCATTTTGCTTTTATCAGCTTTTTCAAACTTTTCGCGACTTCCATAAAACCACCAAGATGTGTTGAAAAATAGGCGCGTAGGTTGCCAAGCGTCGTAGCTTCCCAATTGGGAAGTATATTTTGTGTTATCGCCAGCTAAATCGAATGCTTCCATGCTTAACATTGCAGACGTAGTATGATGTCCGTGCGTTCTTCCTGGCGTTCTATGATCAAAACGATTGATGATTACGTCTGGTTTAAATTTTCGAATTGCCCAAACAACATCGCTCAATACTTCATCTTTGTTCCAAATAGCCAAGGTTTCATCTGGATGTTTGGAATAGCCAAAATCATTGGCGCGCGTAAACAATTGTTGTCCGCCATCTACACGGCGCGCTGCTAATAATTCTTGCGTACGAATCACTCCTAATTGTTCTCGAATTTCAGGTCCGATTAAATTCTGTCCACCATCACCGCGTGTTAATGACAAATACGCCGTTCTTGCTTTTACTTGATTGGATAAGTAGGCGATCAATCGTGTATTTTCGTCATCAGGATGCGCTGCAATGTACAATGCAGATCCTAAAAAATTAAGTTTTTGTACTTTCTCGTAGATTTGGTTGGAGGAAAGTTTATCTGGTTTTTGTGCGGAAACTATAGAAACTACGGCACAATTCGCTAGAATAAACAGTAAAAATTTTCTCATTAGGAAGTATTTGGTTCAGTTAACTTTCAAAAATAGAAAAGTTCACCTATTGGTATCTATTTTTAACGTTCTTTAACTTTCGTCGAGATTTTATGTGTAAACTTATCAAACGTATAGATTTTTATAAAAAAAGCGAACCGAAGTTCGCTTGTAAGGTATTAAAACGCGATTAAAGAATACGAATTTGCCATTTACAGTTGGTATTTATTTTACTCTTATGACCAACTATGATGCACATTCTTTCTTTTTGCCTTAAGGCGTTTGCTGACAAAAGTCAGTCAATTCAATAGGATAACACGACGCCCATGTTTCGCAAAAGGCCACTGTTTGTGTAGGTTCACATGTAAATGTGCATAAACATGAGCCATTTCGACGAGAAAAAGCACCACCTTTAGTATTTGTAAGATTGAAAGAAGAGATTGCTTTTTTGTTTAGATTCAAATTTTTAAGATTACGTTTCTTCATAATAATAAGCTTTAAAATTAATAATGACATAAAAATAATAGTAGCCGAATGAAGATTATAATAACCCTACAGACAATTCCGCGAATTGTAATAAACTCATTAAAAAGAAAGATCAAAAAAAAGCGAACCGAAGTTCGCTTTTTTCTATACATTGTTTGTAATCAATTTATAAACAGAGTCTTGGATGAATCGTTTCACAACGTTGATCCCAATAACAAGCGGTAATGTTTTGCTCAGAATAGCATACTCTGTTATTAGAACCGCGTCCACCAATTGGTGCGGAAGTTTCCAAGTTAGAAATTGAATTTTTGTTGAGTTTCAAGTTTGTAAGATTTCTTTTTTTCATGAGTTGTTGATTTATATAATGTAATTGTTAACAATCTTCCCAATCACAAGAACCGCCAGAACCACAATTAGCTAGTGTTTGTGGACAGTTGTTTGTGTTATTTCCACCGCTACCATTATACGGACAGTAGCAATCGCTCATAAAATCGGGATCTCTGGAAGGACAATCTTGCCAAAAGCAAGAACCATTTTCAGATTGATATCCACCTTTTACGATACGTGTTTCTAATGTTGAAATGGAATGTTTATTTAGTTGTAAACTTTTGATTTTTCTTTTTTTTATGCTATATAATTTAGTTTATCTGCTGCCGCTATTCGTTTTCTTGTGGTGTGAATGGACATACTAACCAATAACAAGAATTAAGATCAGTTCCGCATAACTCAATATCATTCGTGTTTTTTCCACCTTTTAATATGGTTACTTTAAGGTTAGAAATTGGCTTTTTGTTGAGTTGCAAATTTTTGATGTTTCTTTTTTTCATAAGTATAGTATTTAAACATTTTTAAATTTTAGTAACAAGCATAACATTGTCCGTTGTACCATTGAATTCCGTAGCCACTACATTGTGATTGTGGCCAGTTGATAGGAATTCCGCCCGTGCCACCACAAAATCGGGTTTTTCCTCCGTTTACGACTTTTTGATCGTTTTTACTCAGTTTTTTACTTCTTTTAATTTTGAAATTTTTTGTAACATGGTAGTAGGTTTTGATTAAGCATAAAAGATAAAAAAAACACTTCAGAATAGAGTATGGGAATACCGTACTTCCTGTTAGGCGTTAATTTTGATCTATTATATTTAATAATTTCCGTAGTTTTGAGAAAATCGATTTTTACCACTATCTATAATTTAAAATTCATGACTATTTTTAAGAAAACTGCTATTGTATTGCTTACTGTCTGTATGGCAAGTTGTACTACTAACGAAAAAGAAACTAAGAAAATGAAATCGTATGCCAATGATACCCATTCGTATGCAAAACCCAATGAAGCCGTAGCCAAACATTTATTACTTGATATAGCTGTTGATTTTGACAAAAAAAATATCACAGGAACGGCAACGTATACCATAGAAAGTGTGAATGCTTCGGAAATTGTTTTTGATGCGAAAAATTTGAAAATTCACAAGACTTTTGTCAATGAAAAAGAAGTGTCTTTTACGCTTGGCGCGAATGATCCCGTTTTAGGACAATCGCTTACTATTCCTATTACGAGCAATGCTAAAAGTGTATCTATTAGTTATGAAACTACCGATAAAACAGAAGCACTACAGTTTTTAACACCACAGCAAACGGCTGATAAAGAACATCCGTTTTTACTCACGCAAGGGCAAGCCATTTTAACACGTACTTGGATTCCTATTCAAGACAGTCCACAAGTACGATTAACGTATTTGGCAAAAGTAAAAGTTCCAAAAACGCTCATGGCAATCATGAGTGCGGAAAATCCAAAAGAAAAAAACGAAACTGGACACTATAGTTTTGAAATGAAACAACCAATTTCTCCGTATTTAATTGCGTTGGCAGTTGGTGATTTGGTCTACAAGGAAATCAGTCCACGAACGGGAGTTTATGCTGAAAAATCTATGATTGACAAAGTGCACTATGAGTTTGCAGACATGGAAAAAATGGTGGAAGCTGCCGAAAATTTATATGGAAGGTATGCTTGGGATCAGTTTGATGTAGTCGTATTGCCACCGAGTTTCCCGTTTGGAGGTATGGAAAATCCACGGTTGACTTTTGCAACACCAACCGTAATTGCAGGCGATCGTAGTTTAACAAGCTTAATTGCGCACGAATTGGCACATTCTTGGTCTGGAAATCTAGTTACGAATGCTACGTGGAACGATTTCTGGCTTAATGAAGGTTTTACGGTATATTTTGAAATGCGCATTATGGAAGCGTTGTATGGAAAAGAATATGCGAATATGCTAGCTTCTATTGGGCGACAAGATTTATCGGATGAGATTGAAAATTTACGCGATCAACCAAAAGCCACACGCTTAAAGTTGAATTTACAAGGGAAAAACCCTGATGATGGTATGAATAGTATTGCGTATGATAAAGGCTATTTGTTTTTACGTACACTAGAAGAAACTGTTGGTCGTGAACAAATGGACAGTTTTCTTAAAGAGTATTTCAGAAAGCACGCATTCTCAACCATGACTACGGAAACGTTTGTAACATATTTGAATGCTGAATTGTTGATTAAAAACAACGTAGAATTTAATGTAGACGAATGGATTTACAAAGCGGGAATTCCTGGAAATGCAGCTATCATTAAATCAGATAAATTCAAAGAAGTAGACACTATACTTTCGGACTGGAAAAACAAAACAATAACGGCGAAACAAGTCTGCGAGCAAGATTGGAACATTCAACAAAAAATACATTTCATCCGAAACATTCCGCAAGATTTATATACAGGATTGTTTGAAAAGTTAGATGAAACTTGCAATTTTTCCAACGCGACTAATTCATACATCGCAATGGTTTGGTTTGAGCAAGCAATTAATCATAATTATCATGGAAATAATGTGGATCAACATATAGAAGATTTTTTGATGACTGTTGGGCGACGTTGGTATGTATCTACCATCTATAAAGCGTTTAAAAACAACAACCGACTGGAAGATGCCAAGCGTATCTACGAAAAAGCACGTCCAAATTATCATTCTGTCACTGTGAACACCATTGATGATATGTTGGGAGTTGCGTATTGATTTTAAAATTTTGAACGTTACGTTTTAAATGTTGGATTAACTAAGCCAATGAACGAAAACAATTCATAGCTGTTCTCGATACACCAAATCACAGATTTGGCACTCGAACTGACGTTTGGAAAATCGTAACTCGTAAACCGTAAATCATCAAAAACAAACCGTAATTTCGATTGAAATTTCAAATCATGGAACGTCTTTACGAGGAACGATAGTGACGTGGTAATCTGCAAAAATCATACAGCGAATTGTTTTTGAAATGAACAGATTGCCACGCTCCAATCAAGTTGGAGATCGCAATGACGTATCGAAGATTTTTCATTTCAGCCTGCACAAAAATGACATTTAAAATTCAACCAAAAAAAGAATGGATACTTTGAGGGCACAAAGTATCCAATTCTAAATGAGATGATATCTAAGCCAGCAGGTTAAGCGTGGAATTATGACTTAAATACACTAGTAAATAATTTATCAGATTATTATTATAAATTTCGTGAAATTCCGAAACTTTCAATTACGGTTTTACCATACAACCACTACTTGATTGCATTGATATGTGCGTTTATTTTGTAGGATTACAACTCCAATTTTTTTCGCAAGATGCTATCTTTTACGCTGTTTTTAGACCAGTAAGCACTTTTTAACTGTTTGATTCTCGTTGCGTTAGTTGTCAATGCTTTTGCAGAACTTCCATGTCCACGTGTCAAAGTTTCTGTCCAACCCAAAATGTCGTATGGAAAACTTTTATTAAAATTTATGTCTAGTTTTCTGTTCAACGTTGGGTAGACCAATGAATACGTGTACATTTCGCCAGAAGCATTCAATGTGGCCATAGCTTTATAGGCTTTCAGCGGAACGTGTTTCATGTGAATCGTAGCAAATGCCGGAACAATTTGTTGTTCACCAACAGGCAATTGTGTTGGGTTCATTCTGAGTTTTGTCCACAATTCATTTTCTAAGATCACTTTGTCTACAGAAAATTTTTGATCGGACTCACGTTCAAAATACGAATAGGAATGTACGTCAAACTTTTCTCGGTTGTTCAATTGTGTAAACACATGTCCGCACCATTCTTGCATGGAAGATGTCACTTTTATCGCATGTTGATTGTTCGCCACAGGGTAAAAAGTACTCGTCATTACACTATACGGATAAATACCTGTGAAGAATTTTTTGGTAGCGTTCAATTTCAAAATCGGAATATTATTAGCACGTTGTTGATCGGCTTTTACCTGTTTATCAGGATTAAAATCTTCGGTGACATACACTAACACAGCAGTTCCTTTGTGAATTTCGCCGTAGCGCGATTGTTCCAACTGAAAAGAAGTCAATTCGGCTTTTCCAGCATACCAATACTTATTGAAAGCTTCTGAAGTTGCCTGAGCAGGTAGTTTTTCAGTAGTAATAGCTGTACTCTTGTTTGTGGTTGAAGCGTCACTTTTTATGTTAGAGCAAGCTATAATTGTTCCAACTATGGTAAGTCCAGCTAAAATAAGATGTCGAGAAATGGATTTCATCGTTTTTCTATAAAGATATTTAAAAACGACGATACTGACAATGCTTTAACAAAGTGTTAAAACAATTTCAAGGTGTTTTTTCGGATTCTAAAACTCACAATAATGATAATTATGAATGTTAAAATAGCAGCAATGATGTATACAAAGTTGGTAGAGGTTTTGGTTTGAAGCGCAATAGGAGCACTGTCGCCATGCAATACAAATCCTGCCCAATAAAAAGGTTTCTTAAAGTTGGCATCGTCCGTATTTTTAAGATATTTAATCTTCGCTCTGCGCAAGGCATTTGTTTTGCTTTCTCCGTTTTTTAAATAAGTATAAAAGTCAATCATGATGCCTTCCGTTACTTTATCTGGAACTTCCCATAAACTTGACAATGTTGCCGGAACGCCTGCCATTGTAAAAGCGCTACTCATAGAAACCATGCCTGTAGAATTTTGCAAAGTAGCTTTCCCCGTGTTACAAGCACTCAATACTGCCAAATCTGCATTGAGATGCAAACCGTACAATTCTTCCACATACATTTTGGTGTCTTTGCCATTATCGTTGAACACTAAGTGACTCAATTCGGGTGTTTCATTGTCAATAGTGGCGTGCATTGCTAAATGAATAATGTTTGCTTTGCGCGAATGTTCAATGAAATTATCTTTTGTGGCTAAAAAAGATTCAAAAAGTGTCGATGGAAAAATAGACGCCAACGATTTTGACTCACTTTCAGCGCCAACCAAGCGTGTATTGTTATTTCGCAGTGCCATTTCGTCTGAATACATTGCTTCTAGATCATAACTTGGAGTAAACACAATTACTTCATCATTTTTTTCTAGTTGATTGCTGAACGTTTTATGATTGACAAATACCAAATGTGTCGCATAATTGATAGTCACTTCTTCAATTAAATACTTTTTTTGTTTGGTAATTAAAGTTTCAAAAGGTAAATAGTGCAATGCGTGATCAGGAATGATGGTAAATTCTCTAAATGGCTTTGTGTCAAAAGGAAACAACGCGATGTGTAAACCTTTTGCAATCAGTTTGTTTTCTTCCTGATTGCTAAGTTGCGTATAATATTTTTGAACCGTTCCTAAGATTTTTTCAGCGGCTTCTAGTTCATAAAAATCAATGTTGTTTTTGGTAATTTGAAACGCAAACATTTGATCGTTTACTTTTTTATATTTTACAATTACTTGTGAAGCTGGCATTGCTTCTTGAATGGTTTCCACATCAAAATTTTCAAAAGCAAACGTCGCAATCTCTGGGAATTCATCTTTTAGGTTCGCTAGTAGTTGTGTCAATTGTTTTTGATAATCAAAAATGGCAGTAGTATCTTTTCTGCGTTTGGCAGCAACCAAGGCTTTTCTAATGTTTTGTTCTTCTTGTAAAAGTGTCCCCGAAATAGCTGCGTTATGTATCAATCGACTTTGCAGAAATTTGTTCCAAGCCAAGCGATTTTCAATCATTTCCATCTGATTGAGGAGTTTTTCTAATGGCAATTCATTATGACTGTATCCTAATTTTTTCAACTGTAAGATGCCGCCAATAGCTTTGTGGTAATACCGCGTGAGTTTTTCATTAAAAAGTTCTTCGCGGTAACAATTTTCAAACTGAATCAAACCAAGTCGATACATGTTCGCGCCAAGCGAAAGCACTGTTCTATCGGTAGGATATTTTTGAATAATTTCAGCGGCCATTTCCACCAACAAACCAGTTTCATTCAAGTCATAACTTGGTACAAAATTGGTGTAATCTTTTGTAAGCAGCGTTTCGCCGTCATGAATGTTTTCAATAGATTTTTGCAACGCGGCAATCGCGTCTTCTTTTCGATTCAAGGCGAGTAAAATAGACGCTTTTTCAGCTTCAAAATAGGAGCGACGTGCATCATTTTCTGGCAAATCATTCAGCAAAGAATTCAGTAAGTAGCATGCTTTAATATGCTTGTTTTCAAAAGTAAAGGCTTTTACCTTGTTAAATTTGAATTGTGAAATATGCGCCTCATGATACTGTGTTGGAATGCTTTGCAAGGCTTTGTCCAAATGTGAATGTGCCAGTTTGCTATCTACGGCAGTGACCGTATCTTTTCGCAAATAAAAATCGCCCAACATATTCAGTGCAACAGCGTACATGCGTTTTTCAGCCGTATTGAGTCGTTTTTGACGTTTTATTTTGTTGATTTTTTTAATATTCGCTGTGGCGGAAGCAATATCTTTTGCTGTTAAAACGGTTTTAGTATTCGTAATTTCAACGGCTTTATAGGCAAAAAGTACTGGTTTTGAAACTTCTTTCGGATCCCTAACAACCTTATTTTTATGTTCTTGATAGATGGATTCCGCTTTTGCGAGATGATTTTTAGCATCCTCCAAAAATCCCAAACTTGCTGCTGTACTTGCAATATCCGCATATATCGAAATTAGGTAATCATAATTAGGATTTGCAACGTTTTCCATCAACAATGCTGCATTTTTAGCGCTTTCATACGATGTTGGATAGTTGCCCAGTTCATATTCAGAAAATGCGCGCTCGTAATACAATTCTGCTTTGTAAACTTGTCCCGCATCCGAAGCTGGACACAATGAAATAGCTTTGTTATAGGAAGTTACAGAGTTTTGGAAACGTTGTACATAATATTCGGAAGCGCCTTTGTAAAAATAAAGCTGTGCGCTAGACAAGCTGTCTAACTGTGAAATATCTGTCTGTAAAAGTGCAATGGCTTTTTCTGCGGAAGCTAACGAAGATTTGTAGTTTCCTTCGTTGTATATATTTTCAGTAGTAGTGAGTAACATCTGAGGTGTTTCTTGCGCAAGCATACATTGCCACGAAGAAAAAAAACATACGATACTTATATAACGTAACATTGTTATCACTACTGGGTTATTTTTAGGGAATCTCTTCTAATATACTGATTTATCTACAAACTAGGTTATTTATTATGCGAGATTACGATTTTGGTGTATAAATGGTGTTACTTTTTATATGAACGGTAAATGAACCGAGTTAAGTCAATCCACAACCGTCCATATAAATAACAACTCGAAACGTAAAAACCGACGTTGTTATTTTTTGATACATACTACAAGGAAGTATACTTCACTTTGGTTATTTTTTTAAGAGTTTAAACGTTTTTACTTGAGCATTCATCGTAATTTCAACGATATACATTCCTGCGGATATTGCAGAAATATCAATGGTGTTTTCTGTATCTTTTAGATTTCCTTGTTGGATAACGCTTCCCAATGTATTGTAAATACGGTATTTTACAAGGTTTGAAATGTTTGTAAAGTTAATATGGTTTGAAGCAGGATTTGGATACATAGAAATGGTTTCCGTAGTAAATTCAGTAGTACTCAATACGCTTGCATCTGCTAGACTTGTCAATTCATTTCCATTGCCTGATTTTGTACCTGCAAACCAAAGTTTGTTTTGATATTGTACTAATGAACCCGAAGAAATTAGTAAAATCTCTGCTGTGTTTCCTGTCAATGCTTCCGTTCCAGTAGGTGTTCCGTCGGTTACCCACAATTGTTGCGAGTCAAAGTAAAATAGCTTGTTGGCATACTGAGTTGCTCTTGTAAAGTCTATAGATTCGCCAGTATCAGTTGCGCTGACAACTTTTACAGTGCCGCTTTCTGTACCGTCGGTTTTCCACAATTCAAAATCGGAAGTGGTATTGTCAGAAGCTGCAAAATATAATTCATTATTGTAGCTGGTAAAGTTCGGAATGTTCAGTCCGCTCGCAAGATTATCAGTATTAATATCTTTTACCAAACTTGCGGTGGTTCCGTTGGTTTTCCACAATTCTGAACCTATAATTTGTCCAGAAGTTCCGCTATAGCTTCGCGCTTTAAAATAGAGTTCATTGTTAAAAATGATTAAATTTGATGGATTGCTTCCAAAGCCAAACGCAGGATTGAGATTGTTTGGGAAAATATCATGCTTTACCGTAGTTCCTGCAAACGTTCCATCAGAAACCCACAATTCACGTCCTTCGGCAGAACTATCGTCACCAGAAACAAAATATAATTGATTGTTAAACACCATCATTTCAGCAATATTTTTTAAACTACTGCGAACAAGTTCAGTATTTGCGGTGGTTCCGTCGGTTTTCCATAATTCGCCATTTCCGTTACGATTTACATAAAAATAAAGCAATCCGTTATAAACAGTTCCTAGTCTATTTTTTCCTGCGGTCGTCATATAAGTGGGCGCACCATTTTGGGTGTCTTCAAAGTTTTTTACGGAAACAGTTCCCGAAGGTGTGCCGTCGGTTTTCCAAAGTTCAATGGATGAATTGGTGCTTCCGCGGAAATACAATTCATTATTATATTCCACAAATAGCTGATTGTCGTCATTGGTATTAAAATCCAGTCCGTTTGACGAACCAGTGCGGACATCTTTTAGTAAAATTGTGCCTGCGTCGGTTCCGTCAGTTTTGTATAGTTCTGTGCCAATGCCCGATACAAACGCAGTAAAGTATAATTCGCCGTTCATCACATAGAGCGATTCGGGTGAATAGCCTGCGCCACTGTTTAAATTTCCTGCAACCAATTGCGTGCCTGCGTCGGTTCCGTCACTTTTATATAGCTTTTTAAACGATGGCGTAATGTCAATCGACTGAAAGTATAATTCGCCATTCATTTCTGTAATATATTTAGGAGAACTTCCATTGCTTCCTGTCCAAATGTCTATTTGCTCAAACGTGTATTGAGCGTTCATTTGTAGCGTGATTAGCAAAAAGAGTCCAAGTAGTATGTTTTTCATTTGTTGATTTTTTGTAAGATTATTTTCTTTTGGATTCGTTCACCGAAAACGTCACTTTTACAGTCGTTTCTAGCGTTTCTTCCGAACCATCATTGTTGCGAATTTTCATGCGAAGTGTATCTTCAAAATGACCTGAAACAGTTCTTCGCTTTTTTACAATACCTTCTTTCCATGCAGAAACAGTAGTAATGGTAGTTTGTGTACAACCGATAAAATCACCATTAATTTTTTTATAAGATTGATTGTTGTTTAAATCTATAAAATTCAAGCTTCCACAACCTGAAGTGCTCGGTTTTGGAGGATGTGTTCCAATAGTAGCTTCACCTATAAAATACCGATTGATGTAATGGACTTGAAAACCGTTTTCAGTCATCAATTTAGAAGCGTTGACATTGCTCGCGCCTTCAAAAAATTCTATATTGGCTTGACTTGCGTAGTTTCCCTTTTCGGGATAAAAAGTATGCGTTCCTTGTAGTGGACCGTCATTAAATGTGATTTTTATAAAGTGTTTTTTACTTTGCGAAAAAGCGGTCGTCATCGCCAAAAGTAAGATGATGTATATGTATTTTGCAGCTTTCATATTACATAGAAGTGTATTCGTTCGCGTTGATTTTTACTTTCGAGTTGGTATCTACATTAATCACTTTTATAGCACCGCTTTCATTTGCTGCTTTGTAGTGTAGTTCTAGCACAAAACCATCAAAAGGACCACCTTTTTTCATGCCCAGAATCGGTACAAATTTTCCTTGAATCGGAAAGTTGGTAGTTACCCATGCATGCACATTTCCACCTTCATTTTTATATACATATTCTTCACACGCATAGCCAAGAATGGTTTTTGTTTTTCCTGTTTTTTCTAAATCAGTATGTTGTGGTATTTTGTCTGAATAATCTAATTGTCCGAGTTCTTCTTTTGATACTTTCTTTTTTATTTTCATGCCAGGCATGTCCATAAACATCGTGCTTGATGTTGGTGTGATAACGGCATAGACTTTTCCGCCGCTGTCATCGCCCATATTGTCAAGCTTCATACAGATAATTTCATCATTTTTACTGTCGAACAGAAAATCGAGTTGCGCTTTTTCATTGCCTTCTGTTTGCATTTCTAGCGTAATACGTTGGTTGAAAGTGTATGAATTATTAGTGCTTGCAGTTGCTTTCTTTTTCGTGGGATTTAATACTTTGTCAAGCATTTTGTCAGCAGTTTTTTCTGCTTCTTCCATCGCTTTCTGTTCTAGCTTTTGTTCCACTTTGTTTTCTACTTTGTTTTGAATTCGCTTTAGCAGTTGCGAATGCGCATTTTGCGTGACTAGAAAGAAGCATACACACGCGCTCATTTTAAAAATTGTTTTCATGATTATTACGTTTCGTTTCCTCTTTATATATTTACGATGAAAAAGGTTAACACGCAGTGAAAATTATTTTTATAAAGCGGAATCAATTCCCGTAAATTCATTGCTGAGTTCCTTCTGCCGTAAGGCTTTACAAGAAAAATTATAGTTTTTTTCTTTTTTTAGTTAACCTTTTTATTTGATTTTATACTGAATGGAAAAGCAACAATTAGATGTACAATCGCGACTTCGTAATGACGATAAAAAGGCATTAGAGGAAGTGTATGTGGCTTATAAAGAAGCGTTTGTGAATTATGGTTTGCGATTCAATTTGGATAGAGACGATTTGATTGATGTGTATCAAGACAGCGTGATTGCGATGCATCAAAATTTTACAACCAAGCAACTGCATATTGAGAATAGTTCACTAAAAACCTATTTATTTAGTATTGGAAAGCATAAAATTTTTGATCGTTTGAAAGAACGAAAACAGTTTGTGGGCACTTTTACAGAAGAAGATGCGTATGAAGAAATAGACGTAAGCGAAGCTGTTTTGACCAACGAACAGCAATTGTTGCAAAAGTATTTTAAGCGTTTGGGCGAAAGTTGTCAGCACATTTTAAAGCTGTTTTATTATCGCAGTTTGAGCATTAAAGAAATTGTACAGCAAACTCAATATAAAGATGAAAACACCGTGAAAAGTCACAAATCGAGGTGTTTGAAAAAGTTAATCGCACTGATAAAACAAGATTGATGGAACACGAAGAATTGATTCAAAAATACATACAAGATTCACTGAGTGAAGCGGAACAAACACAGTTTGAAACTTTAGTACAGAACGATCTTGTGTTTGCTAAGAAAGTAGCCGAACATGAAAATATGCACAAAGCCATCAAAGCAAACGAGCGTGCTGTATTGAAGTCACACTTACAACAATTAGAAAGGTTAGAACGTGAAAAAGAAACTTCACGCACACCTTTTCAAAAGAATATGCGCTTGGCAATTGCGGTTGTATTGTTAGTCCTTTTTGGCTTGATTGGCAACTACATCATTCAACAAGCAAATGTCAACGAAAACTTGTATGCCATGTATTTTGAACCGTATCCAAATGCGTTGCAACCTGTAACACGCGGACAAAATGATTCAGACTTGTTGTCAATTGCTACGCAGGCGTATGAAGCGAAAAAATATGAAGAAGCTATTGAAACTTTTGATTTGATTCAAGCAGGATTTGACAACCCAAATACCGAAATTTCGTTTTATACAGCCATGAGTTTGCTCAATTTGGGCAAGGAAGTGGAAGCGTTGGATATGCTACGGGAAATAAAACATCGTGAAACCCGATTTACACCACAAATTTATTGGTATGGTGCGCTGATTCATATTAAATTCAAGGAAAACGAAAAAGCTTTAAAAGCGTTGGAATATATGGACAGTATTCAAACTACGTATAAGACAAAAGAAAGAGTAATATTGAAAGCGAAGTTGTAGTTTTAGCCTGAGTTACAAACTCGGACTAACTTAGTTTTATTAAAAAACCTTCGATACGTCATTGCGATCTCCAACTTGATTGGAGAGTGGCAATCTGTTCATTTCAAAAACAATGCGTTGTATGATTTTAAAAGATTACCACGTCACTATCGTTCCTCGTAAAGACGTTTCAAAGGATTCAAAATTTCACTCGAAGTGACGGTTTAAAGTTTGAAGAATAGGACTAGCTAATGATTGCTAAACGTAGCTCAAAACAACGTTTCTGCTTCAGAAAGCACTTTGTATACCAAATGCGTTGGCAAACCGACAACATTGGTGTACGAACCTTCTATTCGTGCTACTTTGGTATAGCCAATCCATTCTTGAATGCCATACGCGCCCGCTTTGTCAAATGGTTTGAAATTGTTGACATAAAACCAAATTTCGGCTTCGGTCATTTCTTCAAAAGTAACTTTGGTAACTTCGTGTACTACTTTTTGTGAACTCGCTGTGGTAAAACAAACCGAAGTTATCACATCGTGACTTTTTCCGCTCATGGCAGCAATCATATCAAAGGCTTCTTGTGCGTTTTGTGGCTTTGCGAGGGAAACATTTTCATGCCAAACAACCGTATCTGATGTTACTAAAATTTCATTGTCTTTTAGCTCATTTGTAAAAACGGATGCTTTCAATTTTGCTAAATAATCAGATATTTCGTGATGCTGTAAATGTTCGGGATAGACTTCATCGACAGATTTCAATCGGATTTCAAACTGTAATCCCAAATCTTTAAAAAACTGTTGTCTTCGCGGTGAGCCAGAAGCTAAAATGATATGGTATTTTTGAGAAAGTGTATTTGTCATAGTTTATGGTAATAGAAACGCAAGTTTGTCAATTGGATCAAAATAATAAAAAACGAGTGTGGATAAAATTCCAAACAGCATTATTAATTTCAATAGTAAAGACAGCATTCGGTATTCATATTCAGTATCTGCTTGCCAAATTTTGATGATAAAGTAGAGTAGTGGCAACAATATTGTAATTAAAATATAAACTGTTGTGATCGTTTTTCCTTGAAGATATTTGCTTGTAATGAACAGAATCAAACAAATTAAAATCCCAGCCAGAATCGCCACAATTTTATTCACTCTATTTCTGCCTAAGATGATAGGTAATGTATTGATTCCTGCATTGTAATCACCATTTACATCTTCAATGTCTTTGACCATTTCTCGTATCAAATTGATCAAAAAAGCAAAACTCGCATACACGTATATTGCACTAATTGAAACTTTATTGAAAAAATTAATGGGTTTCCCTTGCGCAACATATCCATTATCGAAAGCAATTAAGATGAGTATACTACTTGCCACTAAAAGTGAAACTACGATGTTTCCTAAAACCGGAATTCCTTTTAAGTGCGAACTGTACAAAAATAACAATACCGCGATTGCCGCGAAAATGAGTGAAATCCACCAACGATCCATCGTGAAACCAACATAGCTACCAAGACCAATTCCCACGAAAGTGCAGACAAAATACAAGAAGTATGCGTTTTTTTTAGAAATATAACTGCCAATAAATTGTTTGTGCGGTTTGTTGATGCGATCGGTTTGTACGTCAAAAATATCGTTGATTATATTTCCGCCAATAGCAATTAAAATTGTTGCTATTACTACATTATTGAATAAATCAATGGAAATATAAGAATAGTCTAAAGAAGGAATCCAAAAAAAATAAAAAAGAAATTGCGTCAACGCAATCATGACTAAGTTAGGGAAACGAATGAGTTGTAGAAACGTTGCCATGAATTGTGGTTTTAATCGTATTTCGCGTCAAAATCCTTGTCCCACTTTCCTTGTACTTTCATTACTTGACGAATGACGTCACGCGCGGCACCTTTTCCGCCATCGACATGCGAAATGTACTTGCAAATTTCCAATACTTCATACGCTGCATCTTGCGGACAACAGGACAAGCCCACTTGTTTTAACACAGGAATATCAGGAATATCATCGCCCATGTACAACACATGTTCTAGTTTGACGTTTTTTGCTGTTAAATATTCTTCTAATTGTACTATTTTTTGATGTGCGCCTAAGTAAATATCGGTAATGCCTAAGCCTTGCAAACGCTTGCGTACACCTTCGTTAGTTCCGCCAGAAATAATACACACATTATACCCTTTTTTCACAGCAGCTTTGAGCGCATATCCATCTTTAATACTCATACGACGCAGCATTTCGCCAGAAGTGGTTACGGTTACAGTTCCGTCTGTTAACACACCATCTACATCAAAAATAAGTGTTGTAATATCGTTTAAATATACTTTATAGCTTTTCTCTTCCATACGTTTTTGCAATTGATTGCGTGAGCAATGTATATATTTCTTTGTGAATGTCTTTGTCTAATTTTGCTAAATGATCGTTAATTGTTTCTTGATCGCCACGTTTTGCTGGTCCCGTTTGTGCCATATATGGCGTTAATGTGTTTATTTTATCAGCAGTTTCTTGAATTAGCGGCTGTAAAATTTCAAATGGAACATTATTGGCTTCGCAGATTTCATGCGCAATTCGGTATAAATGATTGCTAAAATTATTCACAAAAACTGCAGAAACATGCAACGCACGACGCTGTTCGGAGCTAATTTTATAAAACGAACTTCCAATAGTTGTCGCGATATTTTGTAAAAGTGTAAAATCGGCTTTTTCGCGTGCTTCCAAACAAATAGGAATCGTAGAAAAGTCTACGTGTGCACCTTTTGTAAAGGTTTGTAACGGATAAAATACGCCGCGACGATTCTTTTTGTGTAATACATGCATACTTGCACTTCCTGAAGTGTGGACCACCAAACGATCGGTAAATGGTAATTTATTAGCAATAGAAGCAATGGCATCATCTGCCACAGCGATTAGGTACAGATCCGCTTCTAACAAAGTTTTCAAACTAGTAGTTGTAGCTACATTTTGAAAATACTTCAATGCTTTTTCTGTGCGATTATATACTTGAACCACCGAAATTTCCTCTGTAGCTTCAAACACTGTAAATAAATGTTGTGCAATATTTCCTGCACCTAAAATGACCACGCGTACCATGCGGTAAAAATAACAACACTTTGTGATTTTTGAAACTTTTCTACAAAATCATTCCATAGAGTTATTCACAAAGAAAAATAGCAAACATGAGGAATATCATATTTTAAAAATAGAATAGTATGGACATTTGTAAGGAATAAAAACAATAATACTATGACACTATACACAAAATATTACGAAGAATTTCAAGATAAATATACGATGTACATTCCGCTCACCATTATTTTACAGAGTTGTTTGGGAGGCATTGCAGCGATGTACATTTTAATTAACGGATTAGATACCATTTCAAGTTTGGTTCAGTTGGGTTTTTGTGTAATTATTACCTCATTTTACAATGCATCTATATTAGCGCAGCTTAAAGAAAAATGGGTGTTCAACACATTGATACTAAGTTTGCTAATGAGTGTCGTATTTATCCTAATAAACGCTTTATAGTTTTTAATAACACTTCATTTCCTTAGCTTGAGTATAATACCAATTAAACTATAAAAAGCAACCTATAAACTCGTTCATTTGCCATCCTAGTTTCTTGTGAATACTTTCCGTAGCTAAGGCTATGTAAAGCATTCACTGCGGCCTATGATACCAAAGCAACTTCGTCTCTAAAGTTGTATTTTATAATCAAATTGGTATAACTAAGGTTTAAGCCAAACTCAATAATCATAGCAGATTGGGTTTGGCTATTTTTTTACAAATTGAAACGGAACGAAATATAATTCCTACCTTTCCCACAAGACCACAACATGAAGCACGATATTAGAAATAGAGTAGATGTATATGTATTGGTAGATACATTTTATAAAAAAATCCGAAAAGATCCGGTTCTCGGACCTATCTTCAATGATCGTATTACTGATTGGAGTGCACATTTAATCCATTTGACCGATTTTTGGGAAAGTAGTTTGTTTTTTGTGAATAAATACAAAGGCAATCCCTTAGAGAAGCATATTGAAGTAGATGCTGGCGTAGCACATACAATTACGGAAAAGCACTTTGGAATCTGGTTGAATCATTGGATTCAAACCCTAGATGAACTTTATGAAGGCGATAAAACATACATTGCCAAAAATAGAGCTCGAAAAATGGGAACTTTCATTTATGTCAAATTATTTGAAGCTCGAAAAACCGACTAAAAAAGACTTCACTTAGAATATTCCTAAATAAGCGTAAATAGAATGTTAAATAGCCCTTAAATTGTGTAAAATGCCGTATTTTTGCATGCAGAAATTTTGATGTAAAAGAAAACGCAATACAATGGGTAATTTCTTAAAGAAAATTCTCTTCTCTACACGATTAATGGCTCTCCTTTTTTTCGCTTATGCGCTAGCCATGGGAATTGGAACTTTTGTTGAAAGTGAATATAGTACCACAACGGCCAAAATCTATGTATATAATGCATGGTGGTTTGAGTTAATTTTATTGATGTTCATGATTAATTTCTTCGGAAATATTTTTCGTTATCGCTTACTGCGGAAGGAAAAATGGGCAACGCTGCTAATTCACTTATCCTTTATCTTTATCATTTTAGGTGCGTTTATCACGCGATATATCAGTTATGAAGGTGTCATGCCAATTCGCGAAGGTTCTACAGCGAACACATTTCTTTCCGAAAAAACATACATTAAAGCCTTAGTGGATGGTGAAATTAACGGACAACCGAGAAGGCGAACGTTGAAAGGTGATTATTTAATTTCTCCAGAAGGAATTTCACCAACGACGTGGATACAAGAAGGTTTTCCGTGGAATAAAGATTTTAATGGACAAGATTTTACGATTGATTACAAAGGATTCATCAAAGGAGCAGAAGAAGGAATCGTTCCCGATGAAAACGGTGTTGAATACTTAAAAATTGTAGAATCGGGTGGTGGAAATCGTCACAATCACTTTTTAGAAGCTGGCGCGAAAGCACAAAGTTTGCACAATATTTTAATGACATACAACAATCCTGTAGAAGGCGCCATTAATATCATGAGTGACGAATATGGAAATTACACCATAAAAAGTCCGTTTGAAGGTGAAAACATGATCATGCAAACGCGGCAAACGAACAAAGTATACAAAGATAGTGTACAGCGTTTTCAAATTCGTTCGTTATACAACTTAGCAGGATTACAATTTGTGATTCCTGAACCAGCAATCAAAGGAAAAATTGGCGTGGTTGAAACGCCAGAAAAACTAAAAGATCAAGCAAATGCAGTTATTTTAGAAATTTCCACGAATGGAGAAACTGAAGAAGTGCGTGTGATGGGCGGAAAAGGCTATGATATGGCACCGCTAAAAGTTACCCTTGGCGGACTCGATTTTTGGTTATCATATGGTGCAGAAAAACTAAAACTTCCATTCAGTATCAAACTGAACGACTTTATTGCAGAACGTTATCCGGGAACGGTTGGACAAGGCGGTTACAAATCGTTTATGAGTAAAGTGACGCTGATAGAAAACAAAGAACCTGTATATGATTACGATATTTATATGAATCACATTATGGATCATGGTGGTTATAG
Source organism: uncultured Kordia sp. (assembly GCA_964535135.1). GTDB lineage: Bacteria > Bacteroidota > Bacteroidia > Flavobacteriales > Flavobacteriaceae > Kordia. The sequence goes on along the minus strand of CAZHSA010000029.1, from coordinate 1,753 downwards.
ATTTTTCCAAGCACAGTTTGACAGAGATGAAAAAGGAACCATTCTTTCTGTGAGTCATGATTATTGGGGAACAAACATTACGTATTTTGGGTATTTCTTATTATACCTGGCGTTGATGGTTATTTTATTTGATAAAAACACACGTTTTGGTGCTTTGAAAAAACAATTAGAAAAGATTAAAAATAAAAAAGCAAAACTGTTGACGGCAATCGTATTGCTATTCAGTTTAGGAACTGTTGCACAAGAAAACACAACGCAAGATTCTACGCAAGTAAAAACAACGACGCAAGTAGAAAAAGGGCACGAAGGTCACAATCATGCGCCTGGTGAAGGACATGATCATGAAATTGCACAAAAGGCTGTTACAGAAGCGCAGATAGATTCTATCATTGTGGCAAATGCAGTTCCACAAGAACACGCAGACAAATTTGCACGTTTGGTCATTCAAGATGAAGATGGACGTATGAAACCTGTGCACACGTATGCACGCGAGTTGATTCGAAAACTAAGCAAATCAAACACGTACAAAGGCTTATCAGCGGAACAAGTATTGATCTCGATGATTCAATATCCACAAATGTGGTATAATGCTAAGATCATCAGTGTTAAAAGAAGAAAACATGACAGTCTTCGTACCATTATCGGTATTGAAAAGAGTGATAGTTATGCGTCCATGTTGGATTTCTTCACACCAAGAAACGAATACAAGCTGAATGCGTATACGGAAGATGCGTATGCATCAAACACACCAAATCAGTATCAAAAAGCCATCAGAGAATACGATTTAAAACTTGGGTTGCTCAGTAGAGCGATTCAAGGCGATATTATAAAAGTTTTTCCACTTCCAAACGATGAAAACAACAAATGGATTTCTGATCAAAACTATGCAGACAATCCTGGCGTAGGATTTCAGCCAAAAGATTCTATGTACGAGAAGTATGTGAAAAATGCCATGAAAGTCTATACGATTCTTCTAAACGAAGCCAATAGATCTAAAAATTACGCGGAAGCAGACAAAATGGTGGAAAGCTTGCGCAAACGTCAAAAAGAATTTGGAAGTGCCGTTTTACCATCCGACTCACAAATTGAAACTGAAATCATCTATAATAAAATCAACATTTTTGAAAATTTGATGATCTATTACCTCGCGGTAGGTTTCTTAATGTTTGTGCTTATTATTTCTCAAATATTCAAAGATGGAAAACGAATTCGTACTGCCATAAAAATCTTCAAATGGTTGATTGTTGCGCTATTTGTAGCGCATACTGGTGGACTTATTGTACGTTGGTACCTTTCGGGACATGCTCCGTGGAGTGATGCGTATGAATCTATGATTTATGTTGCTTGGGCAACGATGCTGGTTGGTTTGTTATTTGGACGAAAATCTGACTTAACCATATCTGCCACAACTTTTGTAGTTGCCATGGTGTTATGGGGGGCGCACATGAACTGGCTCGATCCAGATATTGCCAACTTACAACCTGTATTAGACAGTTATTGGTTACTTATTCACGTTGCTGTGATTGTAGCGAGTTATGGTCCATTTGCGTTGGCCATGATTTTAGGAATCGTGTCGTTATTGCTCATTATTTTAACGAATAGGGAGAACAAAAAACGCATGGAGCTCAACTTAAAAGAAATTACGATCATTAACGAAATGGCAATTACGATTGGTCTGGTCATGCTCACCATAGGAAATTTCCTTGGCGGAATGTGGGCAAATGAAAGTTGGGGACGTTATTGGGGCTGGGAT
>CAZHSA010000028.1:0-20945 GCA_964535135.1 uncultured Kordia sp. | reverse complement strand
ATATTTGTTAGGCGCTGTCGCACCAAGACCGATTGCCTTTGCAAGTACTATTGATGCTGAAGGGAATCCGAATTTGTCTCCGTATAGCTTTTTTAATGTGTTTAGCTCCAATCCGCCCATTATGATTTTTTCGCCTGCGCGAAGAGTTCGGAACAATACCATAAAGCATACGCTTGAAAATGCATTGGCAACGAAAGAAGTAGTGATCAATGTAGTAAATCATGCGATTGTACAACAAATGTCGTTAAGCAGCACAGAATATGCCGCAGGCGTGAATGAGTTTGAAAAAGCAGGATTGACGATGTTGCCTTCTGAAAAAGTAAAACCGTTTCGTGTGGCAGAATCGCCAGCGCAATTTGAATGTAAGGTGAAAGAAGTGATTCATTTAGGAACAGAAGGCGGCGCTGGAAATTTAATTATTTGTGAAGTAGTAAAAATTCACATTCACGATGAGGTGTTGAACGATCGCGGTACGATAGATCATTACAAAATTGATTTGGTGGCAAGAGCCGGAGGAAGCTTTTATAGCAGAGCGCGCGATGGATTTTTTGAAATCCCAAAACCCATTGCAACCTTGGGAATTGGTGTAGATCAAATTCCTGCCGAAATTCGCTTCAGTAACGTATTAACAGGTAACGATTTGGGGATTTTAGGAAATGTAGAAAAATTACCGACGGAACAAGAATTACAAGAATTTAAAAAACATACTGAAATCGAAATTTCAGACACCACAGAAATAAATCATAAAGCAGCTAAGGAATTCCTTGAAAAAGGAGAGGTTATGACTGCTTGGAAAATCTTATTAGCAAAATAAATAACATGGAAGTACAGGGAAAAGTAAAAATGATCGGAGAAACGCAAACATTCGGAAACAACGGATTTAGAAAGCGTGAAATTGTTGTAACAACAGAAGAGCAATATCCACAACACATTATGGTGGAATTTGTACAAGACAAAACAGACTTGTTGAATAATTTTCAAGTAGGACAGCCTGTAAAAATTAGTATCAACTTACGCGGACGTGAATGGGTAAATCCACAAGGAGAAACCAAATATTTCAACTCTATTCAAGGATGGCGTATTGAAAGTTCGCAACAACAACCGCCAGCAGGAATGCCGCCAGTGCCACCAGCAGACGCGTTTGAGCCAGTAAACGATTTCAAAGAAGAAGATCATGATGATTTGCCTTTTTAGGGAATAGTACACTTCATTACGGCCTATGAAGCCACAGAAAATATAAAAACCTTGCTAGTGAGTGAGGTTTTTTTGGTTTAGTGCTTTTCAGTATTTTAAATTTACATAGAGCTTATACCAACAATATATACTTTACCATCTAATAACATAAGTTCCACATCAACTTTATGTTTATTATATGTGAACTCAAAACTTGATACTGTAACTTTTATGAGGTCATCTTCTTTAACATGAATAAATAGATAATAGCCTCGTTCGGGCCCTAAAATAGGTTCATTATCTTTTGTAACTGGAGTTTCAAAGATTCGATCTAAGACTAACGAACATCCTTTCACTCTATGATAAGGAGTGCTTCCGTCATCAAAAGCTCTATTATACTTACTTATATTTTTAGTAATAATGAGTTTTTTTAAATCTTCAATTTTATGTTGTTTTGCTTTTTCTAAAAATAATTCTTTAAAGTCTTCAAATATTTCTTCATCTAGTTTTAGAGGTTCAAGATTTTCTTGAATTGTTTTTATTTTTTCCGTGGTACTAGCATAATATTTAATCAAACTTATAGTGAATAATCTTCCTTTGACCTCGATAAATGTTAAATCAAGAGTAAAGTATTTTCCATCCTTATAAAATTGATACTCCAGATCGTATGCAAAAGACGTAGTAAAAGTATTGTTTTTAGAAAGAGAGAAAGAAAACATATCATTTAATTCCAATCCATTAGTTTTAATAAACTTAGTGATAAAATCAACTGCTTCAATATTTTTACTTTTAAGGAATTCAGCATGATCTTTATTCTCAAAGAGTTCTTTATTCCCTGCAATCTCATCATTGAATAAAATATACTTTTTTCTAAAGTTGATAAGATTATTTTCAGAAATAGCTGCTTGTTTTAGTTCTTCAAAAAAATCTGTACCAAGTGTAAGTGATACATTTTTCTTTCCATATTGAGCTATTTCATCGGAATCATTAAGTTTTCCACAAAAAGTAAGTAAAGCGATACAACTAATCCCTATTAAAATCTGTTTCATTATTTGTGTAAACATTTAAATTCTTTTCAAACCTAACCTTTAACAATCTCAGTTCCTTTCAACTTCCCTTTCAAATATTCAAAACTATCATCAATCGTAACATACAAATCTTCTTCCGGTACCAAATCAGGAATAATGTCTACGGCTTTTAGCATATCGCACGGTTGTTCTTGCAGTCCGACTAAAATGACTTCGATGTTCTTAGCGCGTAAATCGAAAATGATATCTTCCAACGTATACAAACCAGATTGATCCATATACGGCACTCTGTCCATCCTAAAAATGACTGCTTTAATATCTGCAGGTAACAATTGAATTTGATCTTTAAAATACGAAGTAAATCCAAAGAACAAAGGTCCGTATAAGTGTTTAATAATCACTTTATCTTTGTATTCTTCATAAAACTCTTGTTCGTCTTGCCACGGTTTAGATCCATCAATATCTGCTATTTTTCCAACTTCCAACCCTTGTTCGCTAATGTCACCCGATTTCTTCATAAATAACAAACATGCCAGCGCAATTCCTATTCCAACAGCTTGAATCAAACTTCCAAACGTTGTAATTAATAATACTAAAATCATCACAACAGCATCCGCTCTTGGAACTTTTAGTAAATGTTTCAAGCCTTTAAAATCAACAATTTTAAATCCGATCGGAATTAACAAACCAGCCAATACACACAACGGAATGTGTGCAGCTAACTGTCCCAATCCTAACAAAACAGCTAGTAAAAATAAACCATGTATTACACCAGAAACTCTTGTTTTTCCACCTGCGTTGATATTTACAACCGTTCCTTTTGTAGCACCAGCGCCAGGAATTCCACCAATAGCTGCCGCAATCATATTTCCAATTCCTTGTCCAATAAGTTCTCGATTGCTATTGTGTTTGGTTTTGGTCATATTATCTGCAATTACGGACGTCAATAAAGAATCAATACTTCCCAAAACAGCCAATACTACAGCATATTCTAAAATAGTAGCATACGCGCTTGAATCAATCGTTAAAATATTTCCTAATTGAAAAGAAGGCAATCCCGAAGGAATTTCACCAATTAAAGGCACATCTAATTTCATAAAATACGCAATCAATGTCGCCACAATCAGCGCCACCAACGCACTCGGAATCGCTTTGGTGATTTTTGGGAAAATATAATAGACAACAATCGTAATTGCACCTAACATCAGCGCATACAAATTAGCATCTGTGAATAAACTTGGAAAATTTTGAATTACAGACACAGTCGATTTCGACGAGCCCATTCCCGCAAAGGGAAATATTTGTAAAATAACAATAATCAATCCGACGCCGCTCATAAATCCAGAGATGACGGGATAGGGAAAGTATTTTACGTAACTCGCAATGTTTAAAAAGCCAAAAATTACTTGAAACAATCCGCCTAATAAAAAGGTAGCTAGAATAATGCTCATGCCACCATCCAAACTTCCATTCATTTGAATGGCTACGGCAACCAATGCTGCTGAAACGACGGTCATTGGACCTGTTGGACCACTAGCTTGGGTTTCCGTTCCACCGAAAAGTGCGGCAAAAATACCCACGGCAATGGCACCATACAAACCTGCGGTGGCACCCATTCCCGATTGTACTCCGAACGCTAAGGCAAGTGGCAAAGCTACCACACCAGCGACGAGTCCGCCTGTAAAATCGCCTTTAAAATTTTTAAAATCGTAAAGTTTCTTTAGCATACGTTTTTCTTTTTAGATTGCTTGTTAAAAGTGATTCATTAAAACTAACAATAATACGAGTCAAAACGAAAAAATAATGGAAGCTTTTCTAAAAAAGTATAAAACAATTTCCAAATGTTATAACGGTAAGCAAGCTAGACGTCCTTTATCGGAGAAAAGAAAAAGCAAAACCCGTCTATGTTTTTTTATGCATAATAGAAAAAGATAGTAGATATACAGGCAATAGGTTTTGGGAATTAGGAATTAGTAGCGTTTCAAACGAAACCTAATTTTAAAAAGAAACAGATTGCAACATTGTAAACTCCTTGCAAAGACGTTTCAAATGATTTTAAAAAAATTCGTGTATTCGTAGTCAAAAACTATAAGTATTGAGAAGTCTTTTTGACTACATGAAAAACAAGCTAACGTCGAGCTGAACTAGATTCAGCTTACGATCAAAATAAGTTTGATTCTGCATCAAGTGCGGAATGACGGAACTTCAGACGAAACCTAATTTTAAAAAGAAACAGATTGCCACGTTGTAAACTCCTTGCAAAGACGTTTCAAATGATTTTAAAAAAATTCGTGTATTCGTAGTCAAAAACTATAAGTATTGAGAAGTCTTTTTGACTACATGAAAAACAAGCTAACGTCGAGCTGAACTAGATTCAGCTTACGATCAAAATAAGTTTGATTCCGCATCAAGTGCGGAATGACGGAACTTCAGACGAAACCTTATTTTAAAAAGAAACAGATTGCTACGTCATGGACTCTTCAAGTACGAATCTATGAAGTCTAGCGATTCCTGCCTTCGCAGGAATGACAAGGTCAATTACAAGAGCGAAGCACGTCTAAAAGCGAAAGCGTTCTAAGAGCAAAGCAAGTCTCACTTTCTAAGAAGTCTAAAAGCGAAAGCGTGTCTCACATCTAAGCAATATTTTCGTAAATTCACACAAAAATCAACCATGCGCATCACCAAAACTATTGAAACTATTTTTCAGCGTTACTTGCCTTCTCCGTTTACCATTGCGGTATTGTTAACGTTACTCACAATTGTTTTGGCAACATTTTTTACACGGCCAGCAGAAGCTTCTACCGTAGATCATTTTGTGAATGTATTATCGTTTTGGGAAGATGGTATTTGGAATTCAGGCTTGTTAGTGTTTGCGTATCAAATGATGCTAATTTTAGTGTTAGGGCACGTGTTGGTACTTAGCAAACCTATGAATTCGTTGATTGTAATGCTTACAAAATCCGTTACAAATACGGTAAATGCAGTGGTTTTAGTAAGTGTGACGACAATGATTGTGGCGTTCTTCAATTGGGGATTAGGCTTAATTTTCGGTGCCATTTTAGCGCGAAAAGTTGGCGAACATGCGCAAGCAAATCAAATTCCGATAAATTATCCGTTGGTCGGCGCGGCAGGATATGTAGGGTTGATGGTTTGGCATGGTGGTATTAGTGGTTCGGCACCTTCAAAAGTAGCAGAACAAGGACATTTGTTAGAAATGATGAATGGCGTATTAACCGTAGATCAGTTTGGAAAAGTTCCGGAAGTCATCACGTCGAGCAGTACGATTTTTAGTTGGTGGAATTTACTTTTATTTGGAATTTTACTCGTGTTGATTCCGCTTGTATTAAGCATGCTTGCGAAAAAAGCAACACCTTCAAAACTCAATTTGCCAACATATCAATTTGATAGAAAAAATAAAGAAACAATAGAAGGCGCAGAGAAGTTAGATCATTCTTCCATCGTTGCCATTTCATTTGGCGTATTACTTTTGGTCGTTTTCTTTATTCAATATGCAAAAAACTTAAGTTCGCTTTCCAACATAAAAATATCACCCAACATGCTCAATTTTTTCATGTTAGGTTTGGCGATTGTACTTCATGGAAATTTTAAAAGTTTTCTCAATGCGGTTGAAGAAGCTATTAAAGGCACTTCGGGAATTTTAATTCAATTTCCGTTGTATTTTGGCATTATGGGCATCATGAAAAGTTCGGGAATGGTCGGAATGATTTCCGATAGTTTTGTCGCTGTGGCGAATGAAACTACGTTGCCGATTTATACATTTTTCAGCGCAGGTTTGGTCAATATTTTTGTGCCAAGTGGTGGCGGACAATGGGCTGTGCAAGGACCAATTGTGATTCAATCTGCGATCGAATTGGGAGTTCCGTTGCCAAAAGCAGTCATGGCGCTGTCGTATGGCGATCAAATTACCAATATGTTGCAACCATTTTGGGCATTGCCTTTGTTAGGTATTACACGCTTAAAAGCAAAAGAAATAGTACCGTATACCATCATTTTAATGGCGGTTGGAATTGCAGTATACGTTTTAGGATTGTTACTATTATAAAAAAAGTCCCGTAAAAACGGGACTAATATTGTGGTTTTAGGCTTTAGTCTTTCAACACTAATTCAAAAAGCAATGATGAAAAATAAATGTTTAGATGCGTCAAGACTAGTTACAAATTTGGCGAAAAAATACTAAAAATCAAAGTATTACCTTTCATTTTCTTATATAAAGCCTCAGAAAATAACAAATTCATGTATTTTTTAACAGAAAAAATAGGGTTTCCTCCAGTTTCAGAAACATCACCAGAAGGTATTTTGGCCATTGGTGGCGATTTAAAACCTGAACGTTTATTACTGGCATATAGCCTCGGAATTTTTCCTTGGTATAGCGAAGATGAACCTATTATTTGGTGGTCGCCAGATCCGAGAATGGTGTTGTTTCCCGATGAATTGCGCGTGTCTAAAAGCATGAAGCAACTGCTTCGAAAAGAGACTTTTTCAGTTACTTACAATACGGCGTTTGAAGAGGTTATTCGTGCGTGCGCTATGATTGAACGTCCCGGACAAGACAATACGTGGATTACCAACGAAATGGAAGAAGCATATCTCGAATTATATAAAAAGGGTTATATCACTTCCGTAGAAGTGTGGCGCGGCGATACACTAGTTGGCGGCGTATATGGCGTGAATTTGGGACATGTATTTTGCGGGGAAAGTATGTTTGCGTATGAAAGCAACGCGAGTAAATTTGGGTTTATCCATTTAGTGAAGAAACTTCAAGCGGAAGGTTGCCAACTTATAGATTGCCAGATGCATACCAATCATCTGGCAAGTTTGGGTGCGTATGAAGTACCGCGCGATGTGTTTTTGTCGTATTTATAACTCATCATGCTCATTAGTAAACATTTGACATAATGATTTTACAAAAAAACGAATCAAAAGTATGGTGCTAAAAGCTAACAACATGCACACAATTGTAGCCAACGATTCCATAAATTCAAAAGTCATATCAATATTCATAGAAAGTTTTAGAAAAACCACAATTCTTACACTCAGCTTTATATAAATTAAAATGAGGATAAAAAAAATAAATGTTCAAATAAAAGAGAAGAAATGTTTCATACAGTATATGTAGAGTAAAATTAAAAAAAGTTACAAGAGTTTATTGCGTAACTATAGTTTAAGGATCACAGAAGTAAGTACAAACAAAATTTCTTGTGTGTTTTGATTGTAATTTTCAAAACGATATTCCAAACCAGCTTGAAACTTCAAATTTTCCGTCCATTGCCAGCCAATTTGTGAAGTAAAACGTTGATCAATCTGCGGATTTTCAGTTTTTACAACACTTAACAACGATTCAGCATTTGCAACAAAATACGGTTCGCCAATATCGAGTTTTTCTCCTAAAAGCGGGAAATCAATGGTGAATCGGTAGCGGAAACGATGTACTGTAGCGTTTGTGGTAATCCGTTGCTCGGTTCGGAAGCGATGTCCAAAACGTAACGTATTTGGTCGATATGCGTAATTGTATTGTTGAGTGAAACGCAATTCGTTGCTTCGGTCTTCAAAATTTTCTCGGAAACGATACATAATTCCGCCACTTACACTGTGATTGGAGTTGAAACTAAACGTAGAAAAGTGCACCAATTGTAAATGTCGCACTGTAAATTCAGTTTCACTATTGCGATACATATAATTTCTAGCAACTGTAGCGAAATTCACCTTGTAGCTGTCGTTTACTTTATGATTTACCGCAAATGAAGGTTCAAAAAAAGCAATCAAATCGTTCTGGGAAAATAGTGAAAACGAACTGAGAAAAATCGCGAAAGCTATACAATTTCTAATATAAGATGTGATCATACGAACTTTGGATAATAGTTCTTACCAAGGTAAAATCGCCTTCTTTGGTAAAAGTAATTTCAATAAAATAACGTTTTTTTTCGGTTTTTACTTCAGCAATAATTTCATAGAAAAAAGAACTGTTCAGGTTGTTTGAAAACGCGTTTTGGATGACGCTTTTTGCATCAATTGTAGAAGAATTGTTGTATTGCCGCTGAATTTTCTTGAAGCGAAAACTACGGTAATTATTCTTTAAATAAGACTCAATTTTTTTTAAAGTTTCGGTCGGAATGTGTTTTTTCTTAATCGTAACTTCCACATCTTCCAACGCGCCTTTTTCACTAAATTCAATACTGTATTTCTGCTTTTCGTATTTTAATTTGGTTTCGTAACTGACTTTTACACTGTCGCGTTCTTTGTAGTATTTTACTTTTTTTACCTTTTTAGGCAGTGTTTTCTCCAAAAGATCCAATGCATTTTTTGGGAAAAGTTTCTTTTCAATCCGTGCTTCCTTTTCATATTTGTAGGATTGCTGCGCCGTGCAACACAGTGAAAGCATTAAAAATAAGCATGCAACGTAATATTTCATTACAAATTTTTTAATTCATCATATCGAAAACAATCCGTTGTATGATCGTTCACCATTCCTGTGGCTTGCATGTGTGCGTACACGGTGGTGGAGCCAATAAACTTAAATCCTTTTTTCTTCAAATCTTTACTGAGTTTGTCTGAAAGTTCCGTGGTGGCAGGCACATCTTTATTTCTTTTAAAAGCATTATGAATCGGTTTTCCGTTCGTAAACTGCCAGATGTATTTTGAAAAACTACCAAACTCATCTTGCACTTTCATAAACGTTTGTGCATTGGTAATGGTAGCTCTAATTTTTAATTTATTTCGAATGATTCCGGCGTCATTCAACAAGCTATTGAACTTTTCTTCATCGTATTGCGCAATCTTTTTATAATCGAAATTGTCAAAAGCTTTTCGGAAATTTTCACGCTTCCGCAGAATGGTAATCCAGCTCAAACCTGCTTGAAACGTTTCTAAAATCAAAAACTCAAACAACCGATCGTCGTCATACACAGGAACGCCCCATTCTTCATCATGATAAGCTATATACAACGGATCATTTCCGCACCAAGTGCAACGTCTTTTCTCGGTAAAATTCATTTTTTATACATTTTTATGATTTCCAAACAAATGTCAGTAACGATCATTGAATCGTTTCGTAAATTTACAGTACTAATATACAAAACACAAAAAGAGCGAAGAGAAACAACGTAAGTTTTATAAAAACTCGCGACTGAACTCCAGTATAAAGTATGTGCATTATGACAACAACAGACACACAAATAAAAAGTATAATTGAAGAAAGCTTAGTGAAAGCTACTTCATATCAAGAATATAGAACCTTAGTTGAAAATTTAGTTACTGAAGGAAAATCCACAGGCGAATTACAAACAGAAGCTTTGTCAAATTATTCTATGTTGAATAATAAGCGCATGCAGCGTTTGGATAAGACGACCAAATTGACAGAAGAAGCCATTGCTGAAATTAAAGCCTATAATGGCAATGTAACTTGGTTGGTGTTGACCGAAAGTTGGTGCGGCGATGCAGCACAAACGATGCCTGTGATTAACAAAGTAGCTGAATTGAATGATAATATTACCTTAAAAGTAGTATTGCGTGATGAAAATGAAGCCTTGATGAATGCGTTTTTAACCAATGGTGGAAAATCCATTCCGAAGTTGATTGCCATTGACAATACTTCTGGAAATGTGCTTGGCGATTGGGGACCAAGACCTTCTAACGCCACAAAAATGGTGAACGATTACAAAGCAGAACATGGAAAATTAACACCAGAATTTAAAAAAGACTTACAAGTTTGGTACAATAAAGACAAAGGTCAAAATACAATTGAAGATTTGTTGCGGTTGGTGTAGTTTGATTAAAAGATTGAAAGATTCAAGGATTGAAATATTAAAAAATATATTTCAGTCCTTTTTTTGTTTATGAAAAGTAGTTGTGTGAATTGTATGTAAGAACGTCAGTTCGAGTGGATTTGCTGTTACATTGAGCGCAGTCGAAATTAAAGCAAGTTTGTATCGAGAACAGCTTAGAACAAAATACTAAAGTTTTTCATTTTATTCCGAAGAATCACTTAATCTGACGTATCTCGTAAAGTGAAACTGAGAAAAAGCGAAGTGACTACTGCTTACCAACTCGCAAACTTTCTCCAAAAGCTTCTGGAGAAATGGCATCTTTTACATCAAAGTTACCAATTTTTGTGCGGCGCAATGCAGATAAATGCGCACCAGAATTTAACGCTTTTCCAAAATCATGAGCCAAAGAGCGAATGTACGTTCCTTTGCTACATACTACTCGAAAATCAATCTCAGGTAAGTGAATACGTGTGATTTCAAATTCGTTAATGGTAATTTTTCGTGTCGGAATTTCTACTTCTTCGCCAGCACGAGCCAATTCGTACAAACGTTTTCCATCTTTCTTTAAGGCAGAAAATATTGGTGGTTTTTGATCAATTTCTCCTAAAAACTGCTTAGTTGCTTCATGGATCAATTCGTTAGTGATATGTTCCGTTGAAAAGGTTTCATTGATGTCACTTTCCAAGTCATAAGAAGCCGTAGTGCCACCAACGGTAAAAGTTCCAGTGTATTCTTTAACTTGACCTTGGTAATCGGTAATTTTCTTCGTGTTTTTTCCAACACAAATAATCAACAAACCTGTCGCTAATGGATCTAGCGTTCCCGCATGTCCAACTTTTAACTTTTTAATTTTAAACGTAGATTTTAATGCCCATTTCACTTTGTTGACCGCTTGAAATGACGACCAATTCAATGGTTTGTCAATCAATAAGGTTTGTCCAGCTTGGTATTCTTCGAGCGTTTTCATTGTTAGAAATAAGTTTGGTATCCAACGTACCCAATGGCGATCAATCCGACCACGAAACAGTATATAGAGAAGTACGTAAGTTTACTTTTCTTTACTAAGTTAATCATCCACGTACACGCAAACAATCCTGCGATAAACGCGGCAATAAATCCAAGTGACATTGGTAGAATATCTGAACTTTCTAACGCAAGTTCGCCACTAAAAATATCTTTTCCAATTTTCCCAAAAATTAACGGAACTACCATTAAAAACGAGAAACGCGCCGCTTTGGTTTTGTCGTTTCCAAGTAATACAGACGTAGAAATGGTAGCACCCGAACGTGAAACTCCAGGCAGTATGGCAATAGCTTGTGAAATACCTATGACAACCGCATTGGAATAACTCACTTTTTTGTTGGTGTTTTTGGCTTTATCGGCTAAATAGAGAAGCAACGCAGTGATAATTAACATACCGCCGACCAACAACAGATTTCCTTCAAACAAGGCTTCTATTTCATCTTCAAAATAAATACCGACAAACGCAGCGGGAATCATAGAAAGCACAATTTTGAACGCAAACTGCGATTCTTCATTCCATTTGAATTGAAACAAGCCTTTCAGCAATTCCAAAATATCTTTTCTAAAAATGACAATCGTACTCAATGCCGTAGCAAAATGCACGACCACTGTAAATAACAAATCTTCTTTGATTTCTGCGCCTAAAACGGCTTTTCCCAATTCAATATGTCCGCTAGAAGAAACAGGTAGAAACTCGGTTAATCCTTGAATGATACCAAGAATAATTGCATTAATTGTATCCATGAATTAGGCGTCTGAATTCGGATTTAACAAAATGGCGTACACTTCTATTGCAAACCCAAGGATAACAACCATGGGCGCAATATGAATTCTTCGCGTACTGAATATTTCTTCATTAAATACATTGGGATCGTCACTGCCGCCACCTGCCATTAAGATAAATCCTAACGCGATGACTGCAAGTCCGATAAACATAAACTTGTAGTTTTTCTTTCCAAAAACAAAACCTGTTTGTGGTGGTGAAGTACTTTTTTCTTTTGGCAGACTTTTAGCTGATGTTACCGCAGCATTTTTTTGTGCAGAAACGGTTTCCTGCGGTTGTCTTTGCGGAACATTTTTTTCTTTCCTGCGGTTGCTTTTTGACTTTTTATTTTTCATGTACGCTCAAGTTTACAAATGCCAACCGAAATGGATATTCTATAAAAAAGGCTTTAAAATTCGCTGTATACAACGGTTGTACCTTTTTCTAATTTAGAAATATGAGGAACAATACCATCAGGATTGACAATAGTCCATCGGTTCGGACAATGCAAAGTAACAGTTTTATTTAAAACTTTTGAACTTAATTGCGCTAAATTTATGCCTTTCTCTAAGCCACGATTGATATAGTAGTAATGACTATCGTTTTCCAATCGGATTTGTATGTCGTTTTCAGTACTTTTTTTGATAGATACTATTTTACCAGATATCTGTACACATTCGTCCGAATTAACCGTAGTTACTGGTTTGAACGAATATGCTAAAAATACAACGAATGCTATGCCTAAAAATATAAATGTGAATCTTCTCATGATTTATAATTTTTAAAAATTAAAATGTCTTAAATTCAATCACGTAAATATTTTCATCATAAACTTTGGGTTTGGATTTGTTGCTATAAAGATAACTCAGTATTCTGCTAATTATTTTATAATGAAGGGTTAAAGTCTGTTAATATTTACGAACCCTATTTTTTCTTTGCGGCTGCTTTTTTTAAAAAATTGATATGCCTTTTTTTGCCTGCTTTATGGAAATACTTCACGACTTTATGACATTTTTTTACCATCGCCTCTTTTTTTAGTGTCTCTTTGTTAAAGAATTACTAGTTTATAAATAGATAGTAATTCTTTAATAAAAAACTTGTATTAACCTTTAAACCATATAATTATGAATGTAATGATAGAACAAAACAGCGAGACTGTAACAGAGAAAATAATTCCAATTGAATTGGCAGCGCTAGGAAGCTTTCCCGAACATCTAATACCAGCGCCAATAACGCCTGTAGCAATAGAGGTTTCTAAAGATGCAACGGAAGTAGATATTCCTGTAGCCTTGTATTTGGAAGCGGGATTTCCAGCTTCGTCCATCTCACATTGTATAGAAGTACTATTGTCTGAAGAGACAGCTAGTGGCAAACTCCAAGAAACACGAGTTGTAAGTATTTCGTATGATTTTGATGTGAAAAAAGAGTCGCTATATCAGCCACATGTATATAATGTAAAACTTTTTGATCTTGATGTAGCTATGGAAGAAATGGAAGTAACATTTTTTTTAACAAACCTAGACCCGGAAACCTCTAGAGGAACAACCACAACGATAAAAAGAGAAATGTAATACTAGGAATTATCCAAGTTTCTAATAGTGAGAAGTAGTGTTTGTATAAGTGCTACTTTTTTTATGTTTAAAATTTTAGCTACATTATGGAAAAAGATTTCCTAATGAAAGTTACGTGCTTACTTATTATAATTTTCTTTTTTGTTCCGAGTTTTTCACTATTGTTTTCTCAAGAAAAAGAATTGAATCTTTTTGAAAAAACAGTGGAAAGTGCTACTGAAAAATTCAAGCATATTCCTGATTTTCACAAGGCAAAAAAGTTCTTTATAACGCACCAATGGGATTCAACATTAGTATACACTGCCAAACAATTGATTATTGATAAAAATACGGAGGAACTTAAAAACTATTGCCACTTTTTTAGAGGAATCAGCTTTCGGAATAAAGATATATTGAGTGAAGCTAAAGAAGAATTATTCAAAATTTCAAAAGATTTTACTTTTTATAATAATGTGAAAATTATGTTGGGTGGAATCGCGTTTGGACAGGAAAAATTTCGAAAAGCAATTCAATATTATAAAGTGATCGATTCTATAAAAACGGATGATTTAAAAGGATTGAAAAAAACAAATATTGAAGAAAATATAGGTTCGTGTTACTTACATCTGAAACAATATGACATTGCCAACACCTATTTTCAGCGAAGTATTTCCGTACATGAAAAAAACAAAGACACCATAGAACTTATAGGAACGTATGGAAATATTGCAGGATTTTATTACGATCAATATTTAGATGATGAAGCCATACCGTATTATGAAAAAGCCTATGCACTAGCGCAAAAAATAGAAGATGATACTAAAAAGCTTGAAACGGCTAATAATATGGCGGTTGTAGAGAAAAATAGAAAAAACTTTCAAAAAGCACTAGCATACACAAATGAAGTGGTTAAGTATAAAGATATTCTGAATGACCGCGATCGAAATTGGGCGATTGCAAAACTCGAAAAAGAATTAGCTGTCAACAAAAAACAAGAAGAAGTAAACGCACTTGCTACAGAGAATAAATTGAAGCGAGCCGAGCGTAATGGATTTATCTATTTGACCGTAATTCTGTTTTTAATTTTGACTGCTGTTGTCTATTTCTATAAAGAAAAAGTAAAAACGAATAAGATTATTGTTGCCCAAAAAGAAGACCTGGATGAGTTGAATGCCATGAAAGACAAACTCTTTTCTGTAGTGAGTCACGATTTGCGCTCTTCCGTATATGCTTTAAAAACGAGTAATACAGAATTATCGGAAAGCCTAGAAGCTAAAAATTTAGATGCTTTAGACGATTTGTTGCATACAAACAGTGCTATTGTTAACGGTGCGTACAACTTGCTCGATAATTTACTGCATTGGGCATTGTTGCAAACCGAACAATCGTATTTTGAAATGGAAAACATGCATTTGTTTTTTATTGTAGAACACACAGCGTATAACTACAAACCGTTGTTGTTGGATAAAAAGATTCAATTTGAAAATAAGGTTTCAGAAGATGTTATGATTGTTGCCGACCAAGAATCGTTGAAAATTGTATTGAGAAATTTACTAGACAATGCCATTAAATTTTCAAATCCTAAGGATACAATTACGATATACACTCAAAACAATTCAGAAACCTATTGCGATTTAGTTATTGAAGACACGGGTTTGGGTATGAGTGAAGCAACGCGCTTACAACTACTTAAAAATTCGGTAACGCTTGCCAAAAAAGAAAACAAACACATCATTGGAACAGGATTGGGCATGCAATTGTGCAAATCAATGATTCAAAAAAACGAAGGAAAATTCTCGATTGAAAGCGAATTAGGAAAAGGTACAAAAATGATTGTATCTTTACGTAAAAACCTACCTCATGGATCAGATTAACATACTTATTGTAGAAGATACACCTGCGCAAAGTGCAAGGCTTACAAAAGTCCTAGAAGAAAACGGATATCATGTGGTAGCAGTTGCAACAACGTTTAAAGAAGCATTGACATTATTTTATGGCGACGTAAAAATTGATATTGCTATTATTGATATATTCTTAGAGGGCGCTCCAGATGGTATTGCCTTTGCAGAAACCATCAACACCGTACCAAATGCCGCAAAACCTTTTGTGTTTTTAACCAGTTCTACTGATCGTCAAATATTTCAGCGTGCAAAGCTTACACAACCATTTAGCTATTTAATGAAACCTTTCAATGAATTGGAAATTTTATATGCGATTGAAATGGCTGTTGAAAAATTTTATGCGCAACAAAACGTATTCCTCAGTAAAAAAGAAAATACAGTAATTACAGACGATCATCTATTTATCAAAAAAGGAAAATCGCTCAAAAAAGTAGGACTCTCAGATATTGTATATATTGAAGTAGAAGAAAAATATTGTAACATCATTACCGAAAAAGAAAAGTTTGTCATCATGATTTCGTTGACGAAAATTTCGAAACTATTAAGTCCAAGTATCTTCACAAAAACACACAGAAACTTCATCGTTAATTCAAAAAAGATTGAAGAAATCATCCCAGCAGATAATCTTATCATGCTATCAAGCAATCACCACGTGCCTTTAAGTGAAAAATACAAAACCATCATTAAAAATTTACACACGTTAAAATAATACCTTCTTCAAAGTAGAATTCACATAACAAATAAGTCTAAAAACGACTGTGGTTTTCTATTTTAGAAAAAAACATCGTGCCACATTTTCCTTGCTTCATGGAAAAAAAATCTTGCTCAGTGGTTCTTTTCTCATTTCACGCTCTTTTCCTTTCTAGTTTTACCTCAGAAATAAAAGCTAGCCTATTTCATTTAGTTTCGATTGTGAAGTTGTATCACATAAAAAAACAAGGCGGAATCTGAAAAGCCCATGAGTAGGAAATCAACCATAAAAATTAAAATCATGTCAAATACAATAGATATTTTAACAGTCGTAGATGCGGTTTCTGTGTTAGAAGCAGTTGCAAACAAAACCTTATCAGGTGACGGAACTTCAAGTAATCCATACAATTTAGGTGCCAACGGAACCTCAGATGCATATATTTATATGATTACTGCAAAAGAATTTGTAGTAAACAATCAGGCGAAATCAGAACTTACAGTCGCAGCAAAAGTAGGTGATACCGTAAGATGGATGGGCACCTGTCCAGGAGGAGGAACATCTAGCAATGTTATACTAACAAACTGGCATGCAGGTTCTGGCGAAAGTTTGATTAATCCATTATCATTAGATTTAAGTATTAAGCTTTATGTGGGAAGTAGTACTGTGCCGCCAACTGCCGTAAATTATGAAGATTACTGTTATGCAGGAATGGTTACAGGAGAAGGAAGCGTACAATACACGATTACTTTTCAGCTTGTAGATGAAAGCGGAAACAGTCAAGGGTATTTTATTTGGGATCCTTTTATCAATATTACGAACTAAGATTATCTACCAACTAGACTGCCGAAAGCAAGGCTATTTTTATGAAAGTAGTCTTGTTTTTAAAAAATATGATTTTGGGAAACGTCTAATTTACAAGTGATCATTCTGCAATTTCGCCCAACATTTGAAACATGCCTGTAAGTTTCATGCCAATTTGGAGTTCGGTAGCTGGAAAGCGCATGTTTTTTGTATTGACAAACATATCAATAGTAAAAAAATCAGGAATTTCTTCGTTATTGACGAGTTTTAGTTTCAAAATATAACCGCTGTGTTCTTCCAAATTAAACGCATTTACTTTTTCTATATGTTCCAGTTTTGCTACTAAATCAAAACAACCATACATTGACCATTCTTGATTTGGCATGTAAGCACAAAATTCTGGATGGAAATTTATATCGCCTTCTTCGCTATTTTTGGCTTCATCAAATTTTTCCAACACATAAATAATTCCACTAATATGCATTGGTAAGGTGAGATTTGAATGATATTTTTCCCGATTGAATGCGTAATCGGTAGCGTAAAAACGAATTCCAAACGTACCTCTACCATTTCCAGAAATCGTAGCTTCTAAATTTTGAACGTGTTGCCATTCATCAAGACTTCGTAAAGTGACATCAATTTGTGTTTCTGTGATAATTCTAGGAAATGCAGAAATCATATTTTTATTTAGACATACAGTCCGTAGCGCCATTCGTGTAAAATGTAACTGAAAAACTTCTACAGAGTCAAGTTTGTGTATGCTAGCGTTACTTGATTGTGCCAAATTGATATGCTGATATAAAAAATCGGGAGACATGGTTTCAAAATATTCAAACCCAAAAATACCGCCCCACAAATCGCCTACACTACCAATATTTGCTGTTTTAATAGTAACATCATGCTCGTTTTTAGTACTCTTTGCTTTGTAAGTAATACGCTCTTGGAAATACTCTTTATTTTCTTCTACGGGCGTATTTAATATCTCTTGAAATTCTTGAAAAGTAACCTGTGTCATAGGACCAGCAGTAAAACCTTCATCATCAATCTCATATGGAATTGCGGCGGTTTTATAAAATTGTGTTGTGTCTCTCAAAATAATGGAAATAGCTTTTGAAACATCAGTACCATCTGCAACGGTGTGATTTCCGTCACCATTAAACAATGAATGATAATAAATTACATACGATTTGATGCTTCCTGCTTCTATGCGATTTGAAAACTCTTCTTTCATTTTCTCCACAACTTCCGTAGCGGAAAGTACATAATTAGGATCATCCATAATATACAAATACCCAACAATTTTGCCGTTAGATTGCTCATAGGCAGCAATAGGTGCATAATTACCATTTGCCATAAACTCAATACTCATCTTTGTATATTCGTTATACTTTGAAGCAATCTTATACACGACAGACGTTGTATGATGTGTTGTTTCAGTATTTGATGAAGCTGCATCCTTGCGTTTAAAAAAGTCAAAAAATCCCATAGATATTTCCGTTGCTACTATAATTTATTGCTACAAGATATTAAAAATAATATAGGAGATTTGATACGCTTATAAAGTAAAAAAGGAATAGTTGATTATTTTGATTTCTGTTGACTCTTAATCGTAAAAATCATAGCAAAAATCAGTAAAATGCTTGAAAGTGATCGCATCCAAAAACCGCTGTCATACACTTCAGAAGTGACAATATTGACAACAATCAACACAATGCTGGCAACAATTAACATAAGTGGAAGTATGGATTTTTTCATGAGGAACAGCTACAAAAAATACTTAATAATACAATTGATCTGTACGTAAATTCAAGAAACGTTGTGTTGCAAAGAAACTACTGATAAGCGTAATCAACACGCCAATCACCAAAATTCCAGCAAACACAGAACCGATCAATACTTTATCTTTAATCAATTTCAATTGTGGCAGTGACTCATTTGCATAATACAACACTACAGCCATGCCAATCAATGCCAAAATCGCAGCAATAACGCCCATTTTGACACTTTTCCAAATAAAAGGCTTGCGAATAAAACCTTTGGTAGCACCAACCATTTGCATGGTTTTAATCGTAAAACGTTTTGCATACACCGAAAGTCGAATAGAACTATTAATCAACAAGGCAGCCACAAAGGCAAAAAAGATACACGCAACCAAAATTCCGAGTCCCACACGTTTAATATTCGCATTCAACTTTGAAACTAGCGATTTGTTATATTCCACGCTATTCACAAAATTTTTCTCGCTCAGTTCTTTCACAATCGTTTCCAGTTCTTCCACAGAAACAAACTTTGAATTCATATATACATCCAACGAATTATACAATGGATTTTTCCCCAAATACGCTACAAAATCTTCTCCAATATCTTCGGTCAATTGCACAGCAGCTTCTTCTTTAGAAACAAAATTGGCAGATTTCGTATATTCAGCGAGCGCTAAGGTTTTCTGCAACTGTTTAATCTCAACATCTTTTGCGTTATCTTTAAAAAAGATCGTCATCGGAACTTTTTCCTTATAATAATCCGCTACTTTCTTTGTGTTCAAAACTAGCAATCCTAAAATTCCAAGCAAAAAAAGCACAAGTGTTGTGCTCAATACCACAGAAAAATAAGAGGAAATCAATCGTTTTTTTTGATACTTTTCAAAAGAAGAACTCATAAACAGTGCATTAATCGGGTAAAGTAAAAAATTATAAATGTAAAATGCTAAATTATACATGTAAAAGTTAACAAAATACAGCATAACTAAAAACGTTTAAATAGCTAAAATCGTACATAAAGCCTATAAATGATGTTAAAAGTGTACGTTTTTGATCTTGTTTTGTCAATTTGCGAATTTGTCAATTTGTTGATCTGAATTCATACAAGTTAACAGCTAGAAGCCAAAAGCTAAAGGCTAACAGCCAAAAACCACAAACAAATTGACAAATCAACAGATGAACAAACAATAAAAAACAAAAAAACCACTAAATTTGCGCTTCTTTAAAAGCAATCAAGATGAAGTACAATTTCAACGAAATTGAAGCCAAATGGCAAAAATATTGGGCGGAAAACGGAACTTTTCATGCCGAAAATACAACCGACAAACCAAAATATTATGTGCTCGATATGTTTCCATATCCGTCAGGTGCAGGGCTGCACGTTGGGCATCCATTAGGTTACATTGCTTCAGATATCTACGCGCGTTACAAACGTCATCAAGGATTCAACGTATTGCATCCGCAAGGATATGATAGCTTCGGATTGCCTGCTGAGCAATATGCGATTCAAACTGGGCAGCATCCAGCAATTACCACAAAAACAAACATTGCGCGCTATCGCGAGCAGTTAGACAAAATAGGTTTCTCATTCGATTGGAGTAGAGAAGTGCGCACGTCCGATCCTGCATATTACAAATGGACGCAGTGGATTTTTATCGAATTGTTCAACTCTTGGTACAATGTCGAAATGGATAAAGCAGAACATATTGATACGCTTGTCGCGAAATTTGAAGCGGATGGAAACGCCAATGTAAAAGCTATTTGTGACGATGATATTGCGGTGTTCGCTGCGGCGGAATGGAACAACTATTCTTCAGAAGAAAAACAAGAAATACTCCTAAAATACAGACTTACGTATTTGGCAGAAACAGAAGTAAACTGGTGTCCAGCTTTGGGAACTGTGTTGGCAAATGACGAAATTGTGAATGGCGTTTCTGAACGTGGTGGTCATCCTGTCGTACGTAAAAAAATGACGCAATGGAGCATGCGAATCTCTGCGTATGCACAACGTTTGCTAGACGGTTTGAATACAATTGACTGGCCACAACCTTTGAAAGACTCGCAAACCAATTGGATTGGACGCTCACAAGGCGCGATGGTAACGTTTAAAGTGGACGGACACGATGCTAATATTGATGTTTTTACAACACGACCAGATACCATTTACGGGGTAAGTTTTATGACACTCGCACCAGAACACGATTTGGTAGCTAAAATTACAACCGCCGATCAAAAAGAAGCGGTTCAAACATATATTGAAGCAACTTCCAAAAGAAGTGAGCGTGAACGTATGGCAGATGTCAAAACGATTTCTGGAGTTTTTACAGGCGCGTATGCATTGCATCCGTTTACAGGAGAAAAAATACAAATCTGGATTGGCGATTATGTCTTGGCAAGTTACGGAACAGGTGCCGTGATGGCAGTTCCATGTGGCGATCAACGTGATTATGACTTTGCGAAACACTTTGGGATAG